>NZ_JAXRUU010000004.1:0-90743 GCF_034497445.1 Halorubrum sp. AD140 | reverse complement strand
AGCAGGCCGACGACCGCTCCCATGATGACCGCGAGTCCGAGGTAGTGGTAACACCACGGGATGTCGTCCTCCGGGACGTACTCCAGGTGCATCTGCACCTCCCTGACGCCGTCGGCGAGCGCGATCGCGCCTCGCCCTCGGTCGTACTCGATCAGTCCG
This sequence comes from Halorubrum sp. AD140, assembly GCF_034497445.1. NCBI lineage: Archaea > Methanobacteriati > Methanobacteriota > Halobacteria > Halobacteriales > Haloferacaceae > Halorubrum > Halorubrum sp. AD140. Next base: position 90,584 of record NZ_JAXRUU010000004.1, on the reverse strand, counting down.
CAGTCGCTCAGCTTGGGCAGGTGCGTCTGGCGCAGCGAGGAGTACACCCGCTTGCGCTGTTTGTAGCTCACCTCCGCGACGGTGGTGTCGTTCTCGCGTGCGGCGATGTAGTCGACGAGGTCGCCGAGTTCGATCGTTTCGCCCTCGGCGTGGCCTCTGAGATACTCGATCGCGTATCGTCGCCGTCCGTTGCTCAGTACGTCGAAGATGGCGTCACGGTCGAGACCGGGGCCGTGCGCTGTTCCGTTCGTAGTCTTCCGATCGGATATCGAATCGAGGTCATCTGATTGTTCGCTCTGTATCTCTTGGATCACGTTGTCTCCCCCCGCCGTCGCTGATTCAGACTGCGTTTCGACCGGTGTGACTCGTCGGCGACCGACCGACTCGTTGTCGGCATCGACCGTACCGTGTCGTTCTATTCACGGGAGTATCCATAGTGGGTGTATATTGTTATGTCATCCGTTTAATCAGAGAGGGAGAACTTTACTTGAGATACTAATGGCATATACGTTGACAATTCAGGATTGCGGATCAGCGAATTCGATTTGTGTTTAAAATAATACCACGCTATGTATCAATCGGCGGAATGTACACGGATTCGGTTGAGACGATAGGAGTCTCTCGGACAGTCCACTGACAATCGACCGTGGGTCTGCCACGCTCGTTTTGACTTTTATTTTAATAAAATTGGACATGTGATTGTGGCAGCCCTCTACCAAGTGAATTAGCTGTTCGGTCGATCGGCGACGATTGTAATCGTTTCGTCGATACTGCTCTCCGAGGTCGCACCCCTCCGGCGAAGACGGCGACGTCGTAGGACACCGTCTCTCCGGGATCCAAAATTAGATCAGAGACCGAGTGGCCATCAAAGGGGGTGATAGATACCGTGAGATCGTCGCCGACGTCGCTTAACTGGATCCTGGTTCCGCTGAGTGTACCCCCTCGAAAGTCATTTCCACTGTCTGCGTTCCTCAATTTTCGATTTCGAACGCGTCCGGGATAATAGTTTCAACGTTCGCGTTGACCCCGGTTCCGCCAGCGTCGGTGGGGTTACTGGGGGAGAGATCCAGCGTGAACGTTCCGGTCTCTCGAAGGCTTGCGTACTCCGTTGTCGGGATCAAAGCCAGAAACGCCTCTGTGTCGTCGGCGACCTCAACCGTGATGGATCGGTCCGCCTCGACAGAGGAGTATGCTCCGGACCCGAGGACTGCAGCCCCCGCTTACAGCTGTTATCCGAGTCCGAAAATAAGTTTTCTCCGTCTCATTGTGTTATCTGGCAATCCCCGTTTACTTGCGACCGATTGGGTCAGACCTCGTCCTCAGTATAAGCATTAATAGTGATTGATCCGTCAAATTCCTCAAGTGCGTCAGCAGGGCCATTATCACCCAGCTCGTCGTCAATACGGAATATGACACCAACTCGCTCCAGAGATCCACCAGCACCGATCTCGGGCAAGTTGTCAGAGCCTTTTCCCTGAGTATCCTGGTTTAGAGTGGTACCAGAGTCAGGCGGAACCTCACCACTATCCGCGTCAGCGTAAATACTCATTCCGTCAGGTAGATCTGTAACTCCGACGAAGACTGTTTGAGTACCCTGATTTCTGATCGTAAATAGGTCTCGGATGATAGTATCGGCTTTCTGGTTCAGTCCTTCGCCATCTTCACCGGTTTCGGTGAAATCAAGACTGAGAGTATTCCCGTTTCCGTCATTTTCCACGTATTCGTTGCCGTTGGGGGTATCGTTCCCCTCTAGGCTCAGAAATGCGCTAGCATCGTCCGCAACGTCGACTTCGACGCTCCGATCCGCCTCAACGCTCGTGAACGCACCCGATCCGACTACTGCCGCAGTTCCCGAGGCCAATGCACCCATTCCGACTACGAACTTCCGTCGTTGCATGGTGTTGTCACCTGTGTTGCGCCCGTCGACGCCACGCAGCTCGGATCGATCGTCCGAACCGTCGATCCGTCGTATCACCGCGTGTCGGCCCCGAGCGCTCACGAGACACATGAGAGGGGACCGTTACTAGTCTGAGCAGCCTGTTGTGCCACCACTGCGAGGTTGTGTGTCCGTCCTGGTCACCGTACGCAGCGGAAAGCGGCGATTCCGACGGGAGCGACGCGGTGAAAGCCGATCGTAACCGGCTGAGACACGAAGCCCTCGAGCCAGTCGTCGCGACGCGGCGACAACGCACGAGTCTGAGGGGAACGAGGCGGTACAGACGAGTCGGTAACGGCGTCTTAGTCCAGTTACGCCGTGTATAGCTAAGCGCCGACGACGAGACTACTGATCTCGTGATCGACGAAAACGGGACCGACTCGGAGCACCGCCCCGAGAGCCGTTTGACCCCCATCGACTCGCTCACGCGGTACGTCCCCGGAGCGGCGGCGAACGCCCCCAAGCGGAACGTCCTCGTCACGCTCGTCTACCTCTTCGCCTGCGCCCTCACTGTCGGACTGCTTTGGGCGGCCCTGTAAACGCAACGGGGCGGGCGAACGGGACCGGATTCGGAACCCGGAAGCGATTTCCGTCGCCCCGCCGTCCCCTCGCGTATGGACTACGAATCGAGCCTCGACCGCGCGATGGAGGAGGTACCGGACCTCGGCGGCTCCGACGAGCGGCTGTCGGTGCCCGACCCGGAGACGCAGAAGGACGGCGCGTTCACCCGACTGACGAACCTCTCGGCGATCGCCGACGCGCTGAGCCGCGACCCCGAGCACGTCCACTCGAAGATCCAACAGGAGCTCGGGACCGCCGGCCAGTACGAGTCTGGCCGCGCCCGTTACAGCGGGAACTTCCGCGAGCGCGACTTCCAAGCCGCGATCGACTCGTACATCGAGTCGTACGTCACCTGCTCGGAGTGCGGCCTCCCCGACACCCGCCTGGAGACCGAGAACCGCACCCCGATGCTCCGGTGTGAGGCCTGCGGGGCGTTCCGACCGGTCGCGAAACAGAACACGTCGAACACGCAGCGTCAGGAGGAGGCGATCGAGTCGGGCAAGACGTACGAGCTCGAGATCGTCGGCACCGGCCGCAAGGGCGACGGCGTCGCCGAGCGCGGCGAGTACACCGTCTTCGTCCCCGGCGCACAGGAGGGCGAGACCGTGCGAGCCTACATCAAGAACGTCTCCGGCAACCTCGCGTTCGCCCGCCGAGAGAACTGATCGACAGGGCGGGCCTCACCGCTCGGGACCCCTTCCGCTACCCCACCGTTTATCCGGACGTTCGCGCATCGTGAGCCATGACGACACGACTCCCGGACGCCGCGTTCGACGACCGACTCTCGGCGGTGCGCGAGCGGCTCGCCGCGACCGACGCCGACGCCGCGACGTGGTTCGGCGCGACCGCGATCGAGTACCTCACCGGCTTCCACCACATCCAGACGGAGCGCCCGGTCGTCCTCGCGGTGACGCCAGACCGGATCGAGGTCACGGTCCCGCGGCTGGAGGTCGAGCGCGTCGACCCGAACCCCCGGATCGACGCGGTCCACCACTACTTCGATTACCCCGGCGGCGACCCGGTCCGCGTGGCCGTCGAGATGCTCGACGGGCTCGACGTCGACCGGGTGGCGACGGACTCGGACGGCGCCCCGGGCGTGATGGGGTACGACGGTCCCGCGCTCTCGGAGTTCGTCGACGTCGAGACGCAGTCGTGGGTCGACCGGCTGCGCTGGGAGAAGTCCGACGCCGAGGTCGATCTCATCCGCGAGTCGGCCAAGTGGGCGAACCTCGGCCACCGCTACCTCGCCGACTTCACCGAGCCGGGCGCACACCCGGTGACCGTCTCCCAGCGCGCATCGACGGAGGCGTCGCGGGCGATGCTCGACACACTGGGCGACACGTACAGCGTCCGAGTCCGCGGCGACGGTCCCGTCCACGCCGGCTACATCTCCGGCCGCGAGACGGCGCTACCGCACGGGCACACCCCGAACGAGCGGCTCGCCGAGGGCGACGTCCTGGTCACGGGCGCGACCGCGAACGTCGACGGCTACCGCTCCGAGCTGGAGCGGACGATGTTCGTCGGCGACTACTCCGACGAGCAGGCGCACTACTTCGAGGTCATGCTGGAGGCGCAGACGCTCGCGATCGACGCGCTCGGACCGGGCGTTCCGGTCGCCGACGTCGACGCGGTCGTCTGGGAGTACTTCGAGGAGCAGGGGGTGACGGACCTCGCGCGACACCACGTCGGCCACAACATCGGCCTCGGCGCCCACGAGCCGCCGTACATCGACCGCGGCTGGGGCGAACGCTACGGCGGCGAGGACGCCGTGATGGCGCCCGGACAGGTGTACACGATCGAGCCCGGACTCTACACCGACGAGTGCGGCTACCGCCACTCCGACACGGTCGCGATCACCGAGTCGGGCACCGAGACGCTTACGCACTTCCCGCGCGACATCGAGTCGAACGTCGTGTGATCGCGTCGAACGTCGCGTGAACGAGTCGAACGTCGTCCGGCCTACTGCACGCGGCTGACGACGACCCGATGTCCGGTCTCGTCGGCGTGCTCTCGCTCCAGTGCTGTCGCGTCGGCGTCGCTCTCGAACAGGCGCTCGACCCGACACTCCCGGCAGACGACGTGGTACCTCGCCTCCCTCGTTGCGGATTCCATACCTGTCGTCACGGGATGTCGTGTCCTAGTTACGCGCTCCATACCGCGGTCGAAGGGGACGTTATCCCCGTATCGAGGGAAGCTGCCACCGAGTCCGTCGGGCCCGTCCGATCTCAGTCGCCGTCGGGCTGGCGGTCGAACCGGTCGAGCGCGAGCGCGAGCATGTCCGGGCTCACGGGCTGGTACTCCTCGCGCTCGTGTTCCGGCAGGTACTCTCGGACGCCGTTCCACGACTCGCGGGCGTAGCGGGCGTCGAGCAGGACGCGAACCCCGCGCTCGTCGGGACCGCGGATGACCCGACCGACGGCCTGTCGGGCCTTCCGGACGGCCGGCACCGTGAGCGCCGTTTCGAATCCGGACTCGAACCGGCGGTCGTAGGCGGTGATCACGGCCCGCGTCCGCGGCCGCGACGTGTTGATGATCGGGACGCCACAGACCACCGCGGCCGCCAGGCGGTCCCCGCGGTAGTCGACGCCTTCCGTGAGCGTCCCGCGGAGACTCGTCACCAGCACTTTCCCCTCGCCCGCGAAGAAGTCGTCCTTCAGCGACTCCGTGGCGCGGTCGCCTGAGGACTCGTCGAGCAGGACGGGCTTGTCCAGCCGCTCCGAGAGCGACTCGGCCATCCACGTCGCCTCCGCGTAGCTCGGGGTGCCGACGAGCACGTTCCCCTCGCGGGCCGCGACCGCCGCGGTCGCGTCGAGATGCGCGAGGCGGGTGTCGTTCTCCTCGCCGGGCGCGCCACGGTTCTGGTGGGTGAACTTCGGCGCGTCGACGGCGAGGCTCGCGCGGTTCTCCTCGGGGAACGACAGGCCGTACGTCCGCTCGATGACCGGCCGACCCTGCGCCTCGAGGTGGTCGAGCCCGGTCACCTCGCGGAACACGTCCATCGGCTCCAGCGTCGCGCTCATGAGGACGCCGCCGCCGAACTCGGCGAGCCGGTCGCCGATCGGCTCGCTCGGCAGGCAGTTGTACAGCGCGAGGCTCGCGTTGTACGCGCGCCGCCACGAGTCCGGCGGCGCCGTCTCGTCCCACGTCCGTTCCAGGTCGATCGCCCGGAAGAACTCCTCGTGACCCTCGCGGTACCAGGCGTTGAGCGTGCGCCCGACGCCGGGCGCGGCGCGCCGCTTGTCCTCCGCCTCCAGCGAGTCGAGCACGCGCTTGACGACCGCGCCGACCTGCCGGGCCCGCGCCCACACGCGGTCGCCGTACCCCTCCCGCTCCGCCCAGGCCGTGATCTCGTCTTTCGCGGGCTCCTCGGGGTCGCGGAGCGCGATCTCGTCGTCGTCGAGCTCCCGCATCGACGCCCGCCAGTCGGGGCGTTCGCGGTCGAGCCGCTCCGTCACGCGCCGGTCGAGCTCGCGGCGGAGGTCGGCGTAGAACTCGCGGACCGACTCGATCTCCTCGACGGTCACGTCCGCGTCCGACAGCTCGCCGCGCACCAGCTCGGCGTCGTCGGACTCGGCCCCCGCAGTCTCGAACGAGAGCGGCTGGACGACGCGGGTGAGCTCGTTCTCGGCGTCGCGGAGGCTCGCGTCGGCGACCGCGTCGCTCACGAGGTCGCGGACGTGCGGCTCCAGCATGTGGGCCTCGTCGCAGACGACGAACGTCGCGTCGTCCAGCAGCGCGCCGGTGAACGTCCCGGTCGTCACCGGGTCGAACGCGTGGTAGTAGTTGCCAATCACGACCTCCACCTCCGGGACGAGCGCGCCCATGACCGAGTGCGGACAGGAGCCGTGGCCCGCGGCGAGCCGGACCAGCTCCGTCGGCCCGACGTGGCCGAGCTCCGTCACGTCGAACGGAACCGCCTCCGCGGGGTCGCCGTCCTCCGGCAGGTCGTCGAGGAAGCCAGCGTAGAAGGGACAGAACTCGGTCACCTCGTACTCCTCCGTGTCCGGGCGGTAGGGCGTGGGTTCGCCGTCGACGGAGAGGTAGTCGCCGGCGCCGGAGTCGGTCCCGGCGGAGCCGCCGCCTCCGGCGTCGGCCGAGGCGGCTCCCGTCCCCGAGTCCATCAGCCCCACCTGCTGGCTCCGTGCCTCGCTCACGAGGTTCGAGGTCGTGGTCGCGCCGCCGTCGCCGACGAGGTTCCGGGTGCGCTCGCGGAGGCCCTCGCAGCGCTCGTACACGTTCTCGCGGTCGATCCCGCCGCGGTTCTCGCGGGCGTACGGGCAGACGTCCGCCTTGCCGACGAGAGTGAGCCCGGAGACCGGGTCGTACTCGTCGGGGAGGGTCGCGTTGATCGTCTCCAGGTCCGTCTCGAACTGCCGGAGCTGCTGTTTGACGCTCGTGAGCACGAAGACGCGTTCGAACCCGGAGTCGGGGTCGCGGACGCGGTCGAGTCCGGCGGTGAGCGCGAGCATCGTCTTGCCGGTCCCGCACGCGCCCTCCAGCGCGAGGAAGCCGCCGTCCTCGGCGGCGTCGACTGCGGCGTCGATCCCGTCGGCCTGCTCCGGGTACGGCTCTGCGTGGCCGAAGATGTCGGTCCACGGCGGAGGGTTCGTCACTGTGGCGGCGTAGCTCCCGATCGGAGTTAAACCTTGAGAGAGCGGCGCCGGGCGGGACGGTTGTCGGGTCCGACGTCCGTCCCCGTCGGGTCCGGCCCTACCCGACGATGTCGTGCAGGTCGGAGAGCCGCTCGATCTCCCAGGTCGGCCAGACGTTCAGCTCCCAGTCGCGGCGGTGGGGGCGGCGGATGAACGCGGAGTCGATGCCCGCGTTCTCGGCCGCGCGCACGTCGGACTCGTTGTCGCCGACGAACAGCGCGTTGTCCGCGTCGAGGTCGCCAAGCGCCTGCTCGATGTAGTGGGGGTTCGGCTTGCGGAGCTGGAGCGAGTGGATCGTGGGCTCGCGGCCGTACGCAGCGCCGAACCGCTCGAAGCCGTCGAAGTGGTTCACGAGGAAGTCGACCGTCGCCTGCTGGTTCGAGGAGACGATCCCCATCTCCACCTCGAGGCTCTGGAGCTCGTTGAGGTCGTCGTACGGGGTCTTGCGCCCCTCGCGTGCCTCCTGCTGTTGGGCCTTCGAGACCACGTCGTCGCGGGTCCGCCAGAACGACCCCGGATCGAGGTCGTACGTCTGACAGACGGTCCCCACGCTGCCGGGGGTCGCGCCGATGGTCATCCGCTCTACGTCGTCCGGGTCGGGCTCCTCGACGCCGCACTCTTCGAACGCGTCCCGGGTCGCGTCCCGGAGCACGTCGAAGCGCGTGCGGCCCACGAGGACACCGTCGTTGTCGAACACGACGGTATCGTACGTCATACAGGCCGGAGTCGCTCAGCACTTAAAAGGGTTTACCAACGCCGCGACAGGTACGGCTCTATTTATATACGTGCGACCCGCCTCCCGCGTTATGCGCGTCAGCGTCATCGGCGGTAGCTCGGTCCCGCCCGAGACGGTCGCGGTCGCCGAGGAACTGGGCGAACGGCTCGCGAGCCGCGGCCACAAGACCGTCTGCGGCGGACTGGGCGGCGTGATGGAGGGCGTCTGTCGGGGCGCACGGGCGGCCGGCGGGGAGACGATCGGCATCCTGCCGACGGACCGCCGTGCCGACGCGAACCCCCACGTCACGGTCCCGATCGCGACCGGGATGGGCCACGCCCGCAACGCGCTCGTCGTGATGAACGGCGACGTCGCGATCGCGATGGACGGCGGCCCTGGAACGCTCTCGGAGATCGGGCTGGCCCTCGCGCACGGGCGCGCCGTCGCCGGGCTCGACACGTACGACGTGGCCGGCGTGGAGGCAGTCGCGTCGCCGGCGGCGGCGGTGGAGTACGTGGAGGCCGAAGCCGGCGAGACGGGGTGATGCGCGCGACTCGGAGTTACCTCGGGGCGTCGGGTCGACTCCCCTCGGCGGCCGGGAAACTCCCCCATAGCCGACCGATGACGGAGTAGGCGGCGACGCTGAAGTAGAACCCGACGAACGCCCCGGCGACGGTCCCGAGGATCGGGACGGCGTTGAGCACGCCTGCGACGAATCCACCGATGAGGAGCACGGCGAACATGATCGCCCACGCGACGGCGTACGAGCGGGACGTCCAGATCGGTTTCAGTGTCCCGACATCGAAACCGGAGCCGATCGACCGCGTCTGGGCGAAGTTCGCCAGCGCCGCCGGAAGCAGGTACCCGACGAGGAGCGCGAGGGCGAACCACACGAGCCCGGCGATGAGAACGGTGAGCGCGCCGAGGCCGCTTAGGGCCCCATCTCCGCCGACACCGATACCCAGGATGCCGACGAGAACTCCAGCGCCGCCCACGAGTAACGGGATGAAGCCGTAGGCGATACCGATCACTGCGGCTTTGGCCCCGGTAACCGCCAACTCACCGAACTCGTCGAACGCCGGCGGCCCTTCGTCGCCGGCGGCGGTGTGTTCGAATACTCGCACGAGGTACCCGGCGAGGACGAACAGCGGAACGATCAGGAAGCCGAATACGGTGAGAAGACCACCGATGAGGACGATCTTCACGACGTCGTCGCTCTCGGCGGGGTATCGGATCGCCGACTCTATCGCCTTGGTCACCCCACCGTACTCGTCGCCGAGCGCGGACCCGTGTCCGATGCGCGTCCCGCCGTCCGTTTTGTTATTTTTCATGAGATGGTCAGATAACCAACAGAATGCGAATATATAGTTATAATCCGCGAAACGACACGTCTTCGCAGAAAGACGATCTTACATTTCTAACATCCGAGATCGGACGGAGCCGATATCGGGCGACCCGGAGCGACGTCCGGAGGGTCCGAACCCGTCTACCAGGTGTCGTGGAACGTGTCGAACTCGATGGAGTCGAGCGGCTTCTCGCCGATCGCGGCCTCGTACTCTCCGGGAGTCAGCATCGGCTTGTGAAAGCGCGGACCGTCGTCGGTCGTGATGCGGGGACAGCCGGTGTTGACGAACGCGTCCATGTCGAAGTTGCGGAGGCGGTCCGGCGTCACCTCGTCCATCGTGATCAGGTAGGCGTTCTCGTTGTTCTCGACGATCTCCTGGGCTTTCTCCCACCGGCCCTGACCGATCTTGGTACAGAAGATGACGCCCCACTTCTCGGCGCCCATCGCCTTGTGGACCGAGGCGTACCGCTGTTTGAGGAACTGGTCGTGCTCGGCGACCGAGACCGCGTTGTTGACGGGGTCGGCGATGACCACGCGCTTCTCGGGGTGCTCCATCGCGAGCCCGACCGGGTGGAACTTCCCGCCGCCGACGTACAGCACCTGGTCGGCCGGGATGTCCGCGGAGGCGTAGTTACACCCCAGGACCTGCCCCTCCTCCGTGAGTCGGTCGTCTCCTCGGCGGGTGTGGACCTCGTAGCCGCGCTCCTCTAACCAGTCGGTCATCTCCTCGAAGCGGTTCATGTGCTGGGCGGTGGTGACGAGCCCGACGTCCGGGTTCTCCTCGGGGTCGTCGAGTTCCTCGGCCAGCGCGTCCTCCATGATCGGGAAGGGGTCGACGTTCGAGAAGAGGGGGACGTAGACGATGCTGTCGGACTCCTTCATCGGCGTGTGGCCGAAGTGGACGAACACGTCGGTCCGGCGCATCAGGTAGGTGTCGAGGTCGCAGGCGCCGTAGCAGGGCTGGCCGGACAGCATGAAGGTGACGTCGTCCGGCGCCACCTCCCGGAGGTCGTCGGCGACCTTCGGGCCGCGGCGCTTGAGCCCCTCGGGGAACTGGAGGCCGACCTTGGAGGCGTCGCGCTCCTCGATGGCCTCGACGATCCGGTCGAGTTCGTAGTCCCACTCTCGGTCGTGTTTCAGGGCCATCCCCGTCTTCGTGAGGTCGCCCTCCGTGGAGCCGCTCATGTCGACCGAATTGTGCGGCAGGACGGTTAAACCGCGCGTTCGACTGTGAGTTTCGTCCGCGACGTTCGTGACGGTCGCGACGGCTGCGACGCCTCAGAGGGTGTCGTCCGTGAGCAGTCGGGCGATCCAGGCCCGCTGACCGGGAAGCACCGCGTCCTCCTCGGCGGCGACCGGATCTCGCTCGACGTCGACGAACGCTCGCCCCTCGTCGTCGGTCTCGGCGTCGTCGCGGGTCCAGACGAGTCGGCCGTCGGAGTCTTCCGCGCTCACGTCGCCGTGGACCGCCCACCCCGACGCTCCGCGGACGGTCAGTCGGTCGGCACCGAGGTATCGCGCTCCCTCGCCGCCCATGGCGAACGGAACCGAGGGAGACGCCGGCGTCAGCGGCGTGAACACCACGACGCCGAGGTGACGCTCCGTGGCGGTCGGATCCCGGTAGTCGACGAGGAGGGTCTCACCGTCGATCCGGGCGTCGATGTCGTTCGGCTCCGCGATCCCGTCGCGAACCGCCCCGGAAACGACCGTGTGCCGAACCGACTCGTTCGCAGCGAGCGCGTCGCCCCCGGCCGCGAGGTCGACCTGCGCTTCCCACGTCGTCGACCCGTTCCCGCGGACCGTGACGGTCAGGGAGCTCTCGCCGGCGACCACGGGCGCGCCGTCCGGCGTCGTTCGGTCGAGGTCACAGACGCCGCATATCGGCGTCGGCGGTGCGCGCGCGTCGGCCGTCGGTGCGGCGGCGATTCCGGCCGCGAGGAGGAGGATCGCCGTCGTCGCGGCGATACTGCGGGGACGCATGACCCGAACTCTCGGCGCAATCGTAAATAACCCATCCGCGAGCGAGCGCAAACCACGGTGCGATCGCTCGTCGACCGCGACTCTCCCGAACCGATCGCTGCCGCGGCCGACGGATACAACCCCCGAGCCGACGAACGCGGGATGCATGACCGACATTCCCCTGGACCACGTCCACGTCGCCCCCGACGACGACGCCGAGAACGCGCCCGCAGTGTTCGTCCTCCACGGCCGCGGCGCCGACGAGGAGGACCTCCTGCCCGTCGCCCGGCACCTGCCGGACGGCCTCCACGTGATCAGCCTCCGGGCGCCCGACCCGCTGCAGGGCGGGTACACGTGGTACGCGCTCGACCTCTCCGCCGGGGGGTTAGAGGAGAGCCAGCCGGACGCGGCGGAGTTCCGCCGGAGCCTCGACCTGGTCGCCGAGAGCGTCGACGCCGCGGTCGACGCGTACGACCTGGACGCCGACCGGCTCGGGCTGCTCGGTTTCAGCCAGGGCGCGATCACGAGCCTCTCGCTCGTCCTGGAGGCGCCCGACCGCTACGCGTGGGTCGTCGCGCTCCACGGCTACCTCGCGGACGCACACGCCGACGTCGAGCCGGAGGGGATCGCGGGGAAGCCCGTCTTCGTCGGCGCGGGCGCGGGCGACCGCGTGATCCCGGAGTCGCGGTCGGCCACGGCGGCCGACCGCCTCGAGGAACTCGGCGCCGCCGTCACCCGCGGTAGCTACCCCGGCGGCCACGGCATCGGGCCGGAAGAGCTGGCCGACGTCGTCGCCTTCGTCGAAACGCACGCGTCGTGAAGGCTCCCGCGACGACTCACGGCGGCTCGCTTCGCGACGGCTCGCGGCGCGGGCTCCCGGCTTCGGCAGGTTGAAACCGCTCCGCGCCAACGGTCACACATGAGCGTCGAACAGGCTTCCCCCGACGAACGGGCCTCCATCGAGGACCTCGGTCGCGAGCTCGGCGAGCGGATCGCCCGAACCCCCGAGTACGAGCGGTTCGAAGAGGCGCGCGAGGCGGTACAGCGCGACGAGGAGGTCCAGGCGAAGATCGACGAGTTCGAGCAGCTCCGCGCGGAGTTCATGCAGGCCCGAGAGACGGGACAGGCGACGAACTCCGGGCTCCAGAAGGTGCAGGCGGCACAGAGCGAGCTCCACGAGATGCCCGTCATGAGCGAGTTCCTCGACGCACAGGACGAACTGACAGACACCCTCGAAGCGGTCAACGAGGCCATCTCGGAGCCCCTCGCGGTCGACTTCGGCGGCGAGGCCGGCGGCTGCTGTCACGACTGAGACGGCGCCGCTCGACCGCGGGCCGCGGTCCACGCTTTTATCACCGATAGCGGCGCACCCCGTCTCGTGATCGCAGTCGCCGGCGGAAAGGGCGGGAGCGGGAAAACGACCACGACCCTCGGGCTCGCGCGAGCGCTGACTCGACGCGGCGCGCCGGTCGTCGCCGCCGACGCCGACTGGGACCTCCCGAACCTCGCCGAGCTGACGGTCGAAACCGGCGGTACGGTCGACGGGACCGTCGTCGACGCGACTCGTGCCCGCGAGGAGACCTCGCCCGACCGTTCCGCCCCGACGGTGCTCGCCGCGCCGACCGACGCGGGGCCCGTCGACGCGAGCGCGACGCTGGAGGCCCTCGGCGAGGCGGTTCCCGCCGACGCGCCGACGCTCCTCGACTGTCCGGCGGGCGCGTCGCCCGACGCCGCGGCGCCGCTTCGCGCGGCCGATCGGTCGCTCCTCGTGACGCCGCTCCGGCGGTCGGCCCTGCGCGACGCCGCGAAGACGGCGGCAATCGCTCGGCGACTCGACAGTCCGCCACTTGGCGTCGTCGCGGTCCGCGCGGAGTCGGTGCCGGACCCCGTCGCCGACCTGCTCGGCTGTCCGGTGCTGGGACGGGTCCCGCCCGCGCCGCCGGTACCGCTCTCGGAGCCGGCGGTCCGCTCGGCGTACGATGGCCTCGCCCGTCGTCTCACCAACGAGTACGGCGCGCGGCGGTGGCGTGTCGCGTGACCGCGATCGGCGCCGCTCGCTCGCGTTCGGGGGGCATCGACAGAGCCAAACCTCCGGAGACGGCAGCGATCGTATGGAGCCGCTCTCGACCGGAATCCCTGTACTGGACAGGGAGTTCGACGGTGGAGTCCCGAGCGGCAGCGTCGTCGCCCTGACGGCGGATCCCGCGAGCCAGTCGGAGCTGATCGTCGACCGGCTCGCGCGGGTCCGCGAGTGCCGATACCTCACGACGGTGCGCTCGGTCGACGCGGTCGAGTCGGGCCTCTCGCTGGACGAGGAGGACGACGACCGGACGGTCGTGCGAAGCGCGAGGGGCGACGACCCGTTCGCGTCAGTGCTTGCCGCCGCTGCAGATCTCCCCGACCGAGGCACGATCGTCGTCGACTCGGTCGACCCGCTGGAGGAGCACGACCGCGACGCCTACGTCGAGTTCCTCGGAGAGCTCCGGCAGCGGGTCGTCGACGTCGACGGACTCGCCGTGATGTACGCGCTCAAGGGGGACACCGTCGCGCGAAACCGGGGCGTCACCGAACAGATCGCGGACGTCGTCTTCGACCTCCGAACGACGGTGACCGGCACCGAGATCGCGAACCGACTCGTCGTTCCCAAGTTTCGCGGCGGGGCGGCGCTCGAGGAGCCGCTCAAGCTGAAGCTCACCGACTCGGTGTCGGTGGACACGAGCCGGGACATCGCCTAGCACAGCCGCGTTTCCGGCAGTTTCGCGGTCACAGCGCCGCTGCGACGACCACGGCCGCCCCGGCGAGCGCCGCGGCGATCGCCCAGTTCCGCGGCTCGTCGAGGTCGCCGTACGGGCCGCCCTTCCGCGAGAAGAGGTAGAGCGCGTAGACGGCGAGCGGGAGGAGCGTCGGCAGCGTTCCCACCTCGGCGACGCCCGCGACGCCGGACAGCAGCGCGACCGCGATCGTCGTTCCCCCGGCGCTCGCGGCGACGACGAGGTCGTCGCGCGCGCGTTCGAGTTCCATGTTTCAGTCGCCCTCCGCGTCCCGTTCCGTCGTCCAGACGCCGTTCATGTCTCTGGGTGGGTCGACCGCGGTTCAAAAGGGATCGGTTCGTCCGCGACGGGGCAATTCGGCGTGGCCGTCGCCGCTGCGCTCCGTCGATCCTCGTCGAGGGTTACTCCTCGTCGAGTTCGTCGTCGAGCTCGTCGACGATCTCGTCGGCGTCGACGTCGACGTCCTCGAGCGCCTCCTCGATGTCGCCCGCGCCGGCGCCGCCCATACCGCCCATCATGCCGCCGAGACCGCCCATGCCGCCGCCTTCGATGACCTCCTCGACGACGACGCGGTCGAGGTCGAGCCGGCTCATGAGGTCCTGGGCGATCTGCTGTTTCTGGAACATCCACTGCTGGTTCATCTGCATCGCCTGCGTCGCCGTCACGTAGAGGACGTCCTTCTCGACCTCCTCGGTCTCGACGACCTCTTCGCCGTCGTCGTCCTCGGAGACCGTCTCCTCCTCCTCGGTGACGGTCTCGATGCGGACCTCGGGCGCCTCCTGGAGGTACATCCCGAGCATGCCGGCGGCCTGCTCTTCGCGGTTCTCGATGTGTTCGAGGATCTCGTACTCGTACTCGAGGTCCTCGCCGGCCAGCGGGTGGTTGAAGTCGACGCGGGCACGGCCGCCGATGATCGTCTCGAGGTAGCCCTGGCGGTTGTCGATCTGAACCTGCGCGCCGGGGTAGCGGCTGTCCTCGGGGATCTTGTCGGCCTTGACCGTCTCGACCTCGTCGGGGTCGTACGCGCCGAAGGCGTCCTCGGCGGGGACGTCGACGACCCCCTCGTCGCCGACTTCGGCGCCGACGAACGCCTCGTCGACGGACGGGAACACGTGGCCGGCGCCGAGCGCGATGATCCGCGGCTCGAACTCGTGACCCTCCGTGTCGATCTCAGCCTCCTCGGCGATCTCCTCGTCGGTGGTGTCGATGACGCGGTCGTCGTCGGCCGTTCGGATCGTGTATGCGACCCGCACGAAGTCGCCGTCCGCCAGTCCGGCGGTCTCGGTTTCGGCTTCGGTCTCGGCCTCGTCAGCGTCCTCGGCCGCGTCCGCTTGCTCCTGATCGCTCATATCCTGAACGTCACCTGTTACACCCTTAAGAAGCACGGTTCGACGTGGCGACGGTCGCGTCGCGTCGGAGTCAGCGTCCCGCGGCGCTTAAGAACGACCCCGGCGGAATTCGGGTATGTACGAGGTCGAGATCAAGGTACCGGCCGACGTCGACGCGGTCCGAGACCGGCTCCGCGACGCCGGCGCCGAGCGCGTCGACGCCCGCCGCCAGCGCGACACGTACTACGACGCGCCCCACCGCGATTTCGCCGAGACGGACGAGGCGCTCCGGGTGCGCTGCGAGACGCCGCTTCCGGACGGGACCGGCTCGCTCGCTCCGGGAGACGGGGCGGAGTCGAGCGACTCGCCGGCCGCGGCCCGGACGACCGAGCTCACCTACAAGGGGCCGCTCCTCGACGAGGGGTCGAAGACCCGGGCGGAACACGAGACCGCGGTCGCCGATCCGGAGGCCGCGGCCGGCATCCTCTCCGGACTCGGCTTCGAACCGGCGGCGACCGTCGAGAAGCGACGCGAGTTCTGGGCGTACGACGGCTTCACGGTGACGCTCGACGCGGTCGACGGGCTCGGCGAGTTCGTCGAGATCGAGCGGGCGGTCGAGGACGAGGGTTCGATCGCGTCGGTCAGGGACGACGCCCTGGACGCCCTCGGCCGGCTCGGGCTCGACGGCGCCGAACAGGTCCGCACGTCGTACCTCGGGCTGTTGCTGGCGGACGACGGCGCGAGCGACGGGAACTGAGCCACGCCCGACTACTCGCCGTCGCCCGCGTCGCCGTCCGGTCGCTTCTTCGAGAGCGCGGTCCGGTCGAACTCGCAGACGAGCACGTCGTCGCCGTCCTCGACGATCTTGAACGCCTCGACGTGCATCGTGACGATCCCGCGCTCGCCGTCGCTCGTCTCCCGCTTGTCGGTGACGGTCGACCGCGCGCGGATCGTGTCGCCGTGGAACACCGGGTTCGGGTGTTCGACGTCGTCGTACGAGAGGTTCGCGACGATGGTGCCGTCCGTGGTCTCCGGGATCGACACGCCCACCGCGAGCGACAGGGTATACAGGCCGTTGACGAGCCGCTCGCCGAACTGCGTCTCCGCCGCGAATTCCGCGTCGAGGTGAAGCGGCTGCTGGTTCATCGTCATGTCGCAGAACCGCTGGTTGTCCGCCTCGCTCACCGTCCGCCGTCGCGCGTGTTCGATCGTCTCGCCCGCCTCGAACTCCTCGTAATAGCGTCCGACCATGGGGCGACCGTCGACCCCGGGCGGCAAATCGCTACCGCTCCGCCGCCGAGCGCCCCGCGGTTCGGGCGCCCCGGTTCTTTATGTCCGGTCGCTAGGAGTCCCCGACATGGCCAGACGAAGCCTCCTGTTCTCCCCCGGCGACCGGCCGGATCTCATGCGGAAGGCTCCCGACGCGGGCGCCGACGTGCTCTGCTTCGACCTCGAGGACGCCGTCGCACCCGCACGGAGAGGGGAGGCCCGCGCCGCCGTCCGCGGCGTGCTCGGCGACCCTGACTTCGACCCCGACGCGGAGGTGTGCGTCCGGCTCACGGAGACGGATCCGACCGCCGACCTCGACGCGCTCGTCGGGAGGGGGAGCGAGTCGACTCCGGACGCCGCGGAGGGGCGTCCGCGCCTCGACGCCGTCATGCTCCCGAAGGTCGAGGACGCCGACCGCGTCTCGACGGTCGCCGCGCTGTGTGCGGACCGCGGGCTCGACCCCGCCGTCTTCGCCCTCGTCGAGACCGCTGGCGGGGTGCTCGCCGCTCGGGAGGTGTCCGAGGCGGACGCCACGGACGCCCTCGTCTTCGGCGCCGAGGACCTCGCGGCCGACCTGGGAGCGACCCGCACCGACGAGGGGACGGAGGTGCTGTACGCCCGCGAACACGTGGTGCTCGCGGCCAGCGCCGCCGACGTCGACGCGCTCGATACGGTGTACACGGACTTCTCGGACACCGAGGGGCTCCGCGAGGAGACGGCGTTCGCGCGCACGCTCGGCTACGACGGCAAGCTCGCGATCCACCCGGCGCAGGTCGCCCCGATAAACGAGGCGTTCACGCCCGGCCGCGACGAACTCGAGTGGGCCCGTGCGGTGCTCGACGCCCGCGACGAAGCGGCACGGGAGGGCCGGGCCGTGTTCGAGGTCGACGGCGAGATGATCGACGCGCCGCTGATCGCGCAGGCGGAACAGATCGTCGAGCGGGCCGAGGCCGCCGGACTCGATCCGCGGTAGCGACCGCGGTCCCGCCGTCTCGAGGGAGCGTCCGCCACAATTAACCCCGGTCCCTCTGCAGGATGAGGTATGGCTGACCAGACCAACCCGTTCGAGAGTCTACAGGAACAGGTGGACGACGCCGCGGCGTCGCTGGACGCCGACGAGGGCGTGCTCACCCGTCTGAAGAACCCCGAGCGGATACTGGAGACGAACCTGACGTTCGAGCTGGACGACGGGTCGCTGGAGACGGTCCGCGCGTACCGGTCGCAGTTCAACGGCGACCGCGGCCCGTACAAGGGCGGGATCCGGTACCACCCTGACGTCACCCGCGACGAGGTGAAGGCGCTGTCCGGCTGGATGGCGTACAAGTGCGCCGTCGTCGACGTACCCTACGGCGGCGGGAAGGGGGGGATCGCGATCGACCCGAGCGACTACTCGGAGAGCGAACTGGAGCGGCTGACCCGCGCGTTCGCGACGGAGCTCCGCCCGCTCATCGGCGAGGACCGCGACATCCCGGCGCCGGACGTCAACACCGGTCAGCGGGAGATGAACTGGATCAAAGACACCTACGAGACCCTGGAGAACACGACCGCGCCCGGCGTCATCACCGGGAAGGCGCTCGACTCGGGCGGCAGCGAGGGCCGCGTCGAGGCGACCGGGCGCTCCGTGGCGCTCGCGGCGCGCGAGACGTTCGCCTGGCTCGACCGCGAGCTCGCGGGCGCGACGGTCGCCGTACAGGGGTACGGCAACGCCGGCTCGGTCGCGGCGGCCCTCCTCGACGAGCTCGGCGCCGACGTGGTGGCCGTCTCCGACTCCTCGGGCGGCATCCGCGACCCCGACGGGTTCGACCCGCGGGCGGTGAAAGACCACAAGGCCGAGACGGGCGCGGTCTCCGGCTACGGCGGCGCCGCGTCGATCACGAACGAGGAGCTGCTGACGCTCGACGTCGACCTGCTCGTGCCCGCGGCGCTGGAGAACGCGATCGACGGCGACCTGGCGGCCGACGTTGCGGCCGACGTGATCGTCGAGGCCGCGAACGGGCCCCTCACTCCCGACGCCGACGACGTCCTCGCCGAGAAGAACGTCCACGTCGTCCCCGACATCTTCGCCAACGCCGGCGGCGTCACCGTCTCGTACTTCGAGTGGGTCCAGAACCGACAGCGGTTCCACTGGACGGAGGAGCGGGTCAACGAGGAGCTCGAACGCGTGATCACGGAGGCGTTCGACGGGATCGTCGACGCCTACGAGAGCCACGACGTCCCCAACCTCCGCACCGCCGCCTACGTCGTCGCCATCGGTCGGATCGTGAACGCCTACGACCAGGCCGGGAGCTGGCCGTAACGGTCTCGTCTCTCGATTGTTCCGTCGGGCCGGTCACGCCAGCCGGGCGTCTCCGACGTCGACGTGGCCGCGGTCGCCCTCCCACACCGCGTCGTACTCGAACTCGATACGACGGTCCATGTGCGGCCCGTCGACGACGTACGTCTCGAACTCGCCGCCCTCGCCCAGCGGGTGGACGCCGTACTCCGCTCGCAGTTCGAGCAGTTCGGCGAGCGCGTCGGCGTCGTACCGCCGCCCGAGCCAGGACTCGTCGAGTCCGTAGGCGGCGACCTGCACGATCCGGATCTCGAAGCCAGCCTCGAACATCGCCTCCGCGAGCGCGACCGGGTCCTCGCCCCACAGCGGGGCGAACAGGTCGATCCCGAGCCGGTCGCACATCGCCCGGATGCGGCTGGTCTGGTACTCGCTCTCCACCGCACCGGCGGTGACGCCCGCGAGGTCGACGTCGTCGCCCGCGGCGATTTCTCGAAGCGCCGTCTCCATCGGCTCCAGCTCAGCGTCCCCCTGCGCGCCCGCGTCGTCGACGTCCTCCGCGCCGAAGTCGTCCGGCGAGACCTCGACGAGGTCGATCCCGACGCTCTCGGCGGCGAGCGGAGCGAGCTCCGTCGCCGGCGTGTGGTACATGTAGGAGTCGCCGGCGGGGTGGACGGTCAGAAGCCGCGAGACGTCGAGGCCCGCCTCCAGGGCGCGGTACAGCGCCCACGAGGAGTCCTTCCCGCCCGAGAAGAGGCTCACCCAGTCGTCGGTCATTGACGGGGGAACGCCCGGAGCGCCTAAAGCGTCGACGGTCCGGCTCGCGTCGGGCGTCGGCCGTCCGCGGCGCAGTCGCTCGCGGTGTCGGCGTGCGTGAGAACGGTCCGCGCGTGCGCCGGACGGGACGTATCAGTCCGAGATGAACTCGTTGTCGCGCCAGTTGACGCCGCCGTCGCCGTCGCCGGCGCCCTGCGGGCTCTCGACGACCTCGATGCTCGCGGGGCGCGGCTCACCCTCGACGATCCGCGTCGCCTCGAGCTCGTCGTCCTCCTCGGTGATCGCGGTCAGCGTCCCCTTCTCCGAGAGCTTCGCCAGCTCGCGGAGCACGAGGAACATGGGGTACTGGAGTGCGGAGTTCTGGAGGACGGTCTCGCGGTCGCCCTTGAAGCAGGCGAACTCGACGAGCTCGGAGGGGATCTCCTCCTCCTCGTCGTCCATCCACTGCGGGCCGCCCGCGCGGGGCGGCTCCTCCTCCCAGACGCGCGTCTCGCTCACGGACGCCTTCAGCTGGGCGGTCGGGGTGTACTTGCTGATAGACTCGTCGTCGGACAGGGCCTTGATGATGAGGGTGTTGTTTCGACGCGTGATGTCGATGTCGTCGATCTCCGGCGGGAGGTCGGGATCTTCTTCGAAGTACGTCTCCACGTCTTCGAGTGGCAGTTCGAGCGTCGAATGAAGTCTGAACACGCGGCCTGTCATTGTTGATTGGGTGAGATGGGATCCGAACGGTTGGCTCGGCGGCAGCGGCGACGGCTGCACCTACTCCGTATAGGCACCGTAGGTTTATATCGCCTGCCCTTCGACAATCACGGATCGGCAGCGATGCAGCCGCGGGAGGGAGACTACTCCGCGCCGAGCTCCGCGGCCAGTTCGCCGCGTTCCTCGAGCTCCGCGAGCACGTCGCTGCCGCCGACGAACTCGCCGTCGACGAACGTCTGCGGGATCGTCTCCCAGCCGCTCTCGGCCTCCAGCGCCGCTCGGTAGTGGGGGAGGGCGGGCAGCACGTCGACGGTCTCGAACTCCTCGACGTGCTGGGCGATGAGCTCGACGGCCCGCTGTGAGTAGCCGCACTGGGGCATCAGGCGGTTCCCCTTCATGAACAGGACCACGTCGTTCTCGGCGATCGTCTCCCGGACTCGGCGTTCGATCTCGTCGGCGTCGGCCTCGGATTCGGGTTGGAACGTCATGAGCGCCCCTACGCGTCGGCGCGGCAAATGGGTTCCGCACGAAGAGCGGACCGACGTCGCGGGGTGCTGCGGGACGGCGGCGCGCTCCCGCGAGACGCCGACGACCTGAGCGGTCCTACCTGTCGCGGTCGACGCGGACGACGTCGACGAGCGAGTACACGGGCACGTCGTCGATCTCGTCGTACCCCACCTTGTCGACGAGCACGACGCAGGCGACCGGCTCGCCGCCCTGCTCGCGGATCGCGTTGATCGACTCCCGCATCGTCGTCCCGGAGGTGATGATGTCGTCGACGACGTAGCAGTCGCGGTCGCGGATCGCGGCGAAGTTACGCGAGAAGCCGCCGCCCTGCTCGTCGATGTCGCCCTCCTCCCACTGGTGTTTGGCGGGGGCGTACGTGCCGAGGTCCGTGTCGAGCTGATTCGCGACCGCGGTCGCGAGCGGCGCGCCGGCCTTCTCGATCCCCACCGTCAGGTCGACGGCGTCTCCCTCCTTCGCCAGCAGGTCGGCCATCGCGCTCGCGGCGTACCGGAGCCGCGTCGAGTCGCGACCGAGCGCCGACCAGTCGACGTGGATGTCGGCGGTCGAGCCGGCCGCGGAGGTCTCCGCGGCGTCGCTGCCGCCGGCGCGCTCGACGAGCCAGCTCGCCGTCTCCCGAGAGACGTTCAGTTCGTCGGCGATCTCTCCCTTCGAGAGACCGTGTTCCGCGAGCTCGGCCGCGCTGTCTATCAGGTCGTCAACGTTCTTCATACTCGGCGAATTTGACCGCCGTTTTAATAGTCGTGTCGTCATCCGCGAACGCGGCCTCGAACTCGTCGAGCCCGTACACGCCGGTGACGAGGTCGTCGAGGAACGAGTCGGAGAAGTCCGAAATCGAGTCCACGGCGGCCTCGAAGTGCTCGTAGCCGGAGTTGACGCTGCCGACGAGCGCCTTGTTGTGGAGGACGAACTCCCGGTGGAGCCGCCCGCCGTCGACCTCGAACGCCCAGTCGCTCGGGACGCCGAGCAGCGCGCCCACGCCGTTCGGCGCGAGCGCCTCGATAGTCTCGAAGGCGTGCGGGGCGTAGCCGGTGGCCTCGAAGACGAAGTCCATCGGCTCGTGCGTCTCCGGGATCGCCGGCACCGGCGTCTCGTTCGAGTTCACGTACGTCGCGCCGAGCGACTCGATAACCTCGATCGTGGGGTCCGGACGCTCCCGGCGACCCAGACAGTAGATCCGGTCGAACTCCGCGTCCAGCGTCGCGACCGTCAACAGCCCCAGCGAGCCGTTTCCGAGCACCAGCGCGGTGTCGGGGTCCCAGTGGAACGCCGATCGGCTGGCGTACGCGTGCTCGATCGCCTTCTCCGCGATCGACACGGGCTCGACGAGGAACCCCCACTCCGCGAGCGCGGCCGGGATCTCGACGAGGAACTCCGCGGGACTCGTGAAGTACTCGGCCATGAAGCCGTGCGCGCCGACGATGCCGCGCTCGTGGTACTCGCCCTCCGGCGCCATGTCGGGCTCGCCGCGGGCGAAGTACTCGTTCGCGCCGTTGGGCGGGCGCCGCACCGTCGGCACGACCACGTCGCCGGCCTCGAACGGCGTGTCGTTCGGGTCCTCGATCACGCCCACGGCCTCGTGACCCAACACGAGGTGGTCCTCGCCCTCGGGCGCCCCCCCGTGTCCGCCGGCGATGACCTCGTGGTCCGTCCCGTCGACGCCGACCCGAAGCGTCCGGACGAGCGCCTCGCCGGGCGCCGGCTCCGGTCGCGGCTTCTCCGTCACGACCGGTTCGTCGGCCCCCTCGTACACGGCTATCGCGTTCATACCTCGACTATCGTCGCCAGTCACCAAAAGATTTCTTTTATACTGAGTAAAAATGTCACCGGTTTGACCGCGGGTTTTTCATCCGCGTCGATCGGAGGGAGGGTCGTGTGTACACTGACGCTCGCGTGGCAGACCTTCGTCGACGCTCCGATCGCGCTCGCCGCCAACCGCGACGAGGCGCTCGACAGGCGGTCCGAGCCGCCGGCCGTGCGCGAGCCCGCCCGCGGTGACGGGGTCCGGTACGTCGCGCCCCGCGACGCCCGGGCCGGCGGGACGTGGATCGGCCTGTCGGCCGCGGGGGTCGCGGTCGCGGTCACGAACCGGTGGCTCGACGCCGACCGCGAGGGAGACCGTTCCCGCGGGCTCCTCGTGCGCGACTGCCTCGAAGCCGGCTCCGCGGAGGCGGCCGTGCGAGGCGTCGAGCGCGACCTCGAATCCCGGTCGTACGACGGGTTCAACCTCGTCGTCGCCGACGCCGACGCCGCGTTCTGCCTCTCGTACGACGGCCGCCTCGCGGTCGCCCGGCTGGATCCCGGAGTCCACGTCGTCGGCAACGTCGGCGGCGTGCTGAACGGCGTCGACCGGTTCGCAGTTCCGGAGCGCCGCCGCGAGTTCGGGGCGGAGCGCGTCGACAGCGCCCGACGGATCGTGGCCGAGCTGGTCCCCGAACCGGGCGAGACGGGAGCGGCGTGGCTCGACCGGGCGAGCGCTGTCCTCGCCGACCACGAGTACGGCGCCTGCCTCCACGGCGACGAGTTCGGGACGCGGTCGTTCACCCGGATCCGGACGAGCGCGGATCCGGAGCTCGCCCCCGAGTTCGCGTACGCCGACGGCCCGCCCTGCGAGACGCCCGCTGAGTCGGCGTCGCTGCCGGCGGGATTCGGAGGGGACGGCGCAAATTCCGGCGGCGTGGGAGCTCGCGACGACGAGTGAGACGGACCACGTCGCGGGTCCTCCGGGTGCGACAGCGCGGAAAGCCAGTTTTAAGCGAGTCGCGGGCGGGTGTTCGTGCATGAGCGTGTCCGAACTCGAGGCCGAGCTGTCGGAGGACGAGCGCGCCGGCCTCGAACTCATCCGCGAGACCGGTGGCATCCACCAGAGCGACTTCTGGAAGGAACTCGACGTCTCCTCGCGCAAGGGGAGCCGCGTCGCGGAGGGGCTGGAGGAGTCCGGCCTCATCCAGCGGTCCGACGCCGTCTACGACGGACACAACACGTACTACTTGGAGCCGGCGCCCCGCGACCTCGACTTCTCGCTGCTGATGGCCGGCGACATGCTGTCGCCGTTCATCGGCGAGGAGGAGGTCGACCCGCAGGCGGACGCCTTCTCGCAGTGGATGATGAACCTCGCGTACGAGGAGTACTGAGCGGCGCGGCACCCCCGACGGACGCCGGGGGACCGGACCGCATCGATGGGTCGGTTCGCTCTGACCGCAGCTCATCCGAGCAGCACCGCGAACAGCGCGACGCCCGCCGCGAGCGTCAACAGGAGGACGCTTCGACCGATCCCGGTGCGGATCTCGACGTCGACCCCGAGAGTTGCGACGGCCTCGCGCGGGTGCATCGCGGTGCGCTCGATGTCGGCGACCAGCCGCATGACGGCGCGGTCGACGGCGGCCCACAGCTCGGTGACGCCCCACACCGTTCCGCGGCCCAGGTAGAACGCCGCCGGGTACGTCACCGCGTCGACGTCGGGCATCCGGTGGGCGAGCCAGCCGAGCGGGCGCTTGAGCGCGAAGAAGCCGGCGAATCCGGCCGTCATCAGGGCGGCGCTCTCGGTCAGGTGACTCGCGCTGTACGGCTTGAAGTAGACGTCCTCGCTGAGAATGATCTCCGTGAACGGCATCAGCTCGATGAGCTGATAGTAGAACACCCCGAAGAAGACGCAGGCGCCACCGGCCAGCAGCATCCCGCCGGTCTGGAACGGCGTGGCGTCCCTCGGCGACAGCGTCGCCGACCCGTGGAAGAACATGTAGTAGCCGAGCTTGATGAACGACATGAACGTCCCCACGCCGCCGAGGATGAGCAGCCACCAGAGGAGCCCGCTGTCCAGCAGGAGCACGTAGTTGTGCACCTCGTGTGCGGAGTCGATCACCATCCCCTTCGAGATGAACCCGTTGAACCCCGGGACAGCGGTAATCGAGGCCGCCCCGACGACGTACAGGAGGAAGGCGATCGGCATCTCCCGCCAGAGGCCGCCCATGTCCCTGATGTCCTCGACGTCGGTCCGGTAGATCACGACGCCGACCGCCATGAACAGCAGGCTCTTGTAGAGGACGTTGTTGAACAGGTGGGCGAACCCGCCGGTGACGGCGAACTCGCCGACCTCGGTGGCGAGCCCGAACCCGGCGAGCATGTAACCCAGCTGGGCCTGGATGTGGTACGACAGCAGCCGTCGCGGGTCGTACTGCAGCAGCGCGAAGAAGGCCCCGTACACGGCCATGAATCCGCCGAGGTACGCGAGCCACATGCCCCCCTCCGGGAACGCGCGGTACATCACGTACGCCGCGGTCTTCGTCGTGAACACCGAGAGGAACACCGACGCCGCCACGTGCGGGCGCGGGTAGGTGTCCGGCAGCCACGTGTGCAGGAAGATGAACCCGCAGTTGACGCCGATCCCGATCGCCGCGAGCAGGGTGGCGCTGGCGTGGACGCCGGTCGTCGCCGAGAACAGGAAGATCTCGCCGGCCGGCACGCTGCCGAGCATCGACGCGCCGTGGACGACGACCGCGCCGAGGAAGAACGTCCCGCCGATCCCGTGGAACAGCGCGTAGCGGTACCCCGCCCGCACCGCCGCGCCACCGTGTTGCCACACCAGCAGGGTGCTGGTGACGGCCATCAGCTCCCAGAAGAAGATCAGGGTGAGCCAGTCGCCGGCGTAGATCGTCCCGAGCGTCGAGGAGACGTACACCAGCGCGAACGCGGTCACCCACTTCGGCGCCTCGGCGCCGTACGCGTACAGCACCGCCGCCGTCGCGAGGAAGCCGACCACGACCCCCATCAGCAGCGAGAACTGGTCGACGTTGAACAGCACCACGTCGAACCCGAGGAACTCCGTCGCGAGGTGCGTGCCCGTGCCGCCGTCGCCGAGCAACACCGCCTGCGCGAACGCGAACGCGGTCGCCAGCGCGGCCGCCGCGTGCCCGGCGCGGCGCGGGAGGCCGAGCACGAGAAACGCCGCCGCCGCGAGCACGACGTACGGCGGGAGCGAGGTGAGAACCGCGTTCATGGCCGCATCACCCCCTCGGGAAGCCGCGTGTCGACGATGAGCTCGATCAGCTCCAGGAACCCCATCTCGTAGGGGACCACGCCGAGCAGCACCGCGAGGCTCATCGCGGTGAGGATCGGGCCGAGGGTGAACCACGTGGACTCGCGCCCGCGGAGGGCGTCGAGCCCGTCGACGTGCCGCCAGCCCCCCGCGGGCGGGCCGCCGGCGTGGTCTCCGTGAGCCTCGCCGTGGTCGTCAGCCGCCTCGTGGCCGGGATCGTCGCCCGCGTCGTGGCCGGGATCGTCGCCCGCGTCGCCGCTCTCCGCGTCCGCGACACCGCCCTCGCGTCGACCCACGCCGAAGGGCACGTCGGCGTCGGAGGGGCGCGAGTCGACCGCGTAGTCCCCGGTGTCGACGCGCTCGGCCGGCTCCGAGAAGTCCCGCTCGCTCGTGTTGAAGTCCGGGCGAACGACGCCCTCCTCGTCGGTCGGCAGGTCGTCGAACTCCGCGTCGGGGATGTCGGAGTCGTCAGGGACCTCGGCGTCGTCGCCGGCGGTCGATGGCTCCGTCTCGTCCTCGCCCGGCGACTCGCCCTCGGCGCTCTTGACGACGTCGTCGATGTCGACGTCGTCGTCCTCTGGCCGGCCTCCGTCGGTGGCCGCGTCGTCCGGTGTGCGGCCCCCGTTGGCGGCCGCGTCGTCACCTGCGCGGCCCCCGTCCGTCGCCGCCAGCGTCGACCGCGACTCGCCGCCCAGCCGGAAGTCGACGAGCGGCTTCGCGTCGTGGGCGTCCTCCGCCTCGAAGAAGGCGGTGTAGATCACCGGCCAGAAGTACGCGATGTTGAGCACGCCCGAGAGCAGCAGCGCGCCGACCAGGTAGTAGGCGACCGGGGTCAGTTCGGCGCCCATCCGTATCCCGCCGATCAGCATGTAGTACTTGCTCACGAAGCCGGCGAGAAGCGGGATCCCGGCCATCCCGAATGCGGCGACGGTGAACGCCCCCATCGTCAGGGGCATCCGCTTGCCGATCCCCGCCATCTCCGAGATGTAGTCGGTGTGCGTCGAGACGTGGAGGTTCCCCGCGCAGAAGAACAGGGTGAGCTTCATGAACGCGTGCGCCGGGATGTGCAACAGCGCGCCGACGAGCCCGTACCAGCCGAACAGCCCGAGCCCGAGGACGATGTAGCTCAGCTGGCTCACCGTCGAGTAGGCGAGCCGCTGTTTCAGGTGGTCCTTCCGCATGGCGATGATGGAGGCCGCCGTCAGCGTGATCGCGCCGATGGTCGACAACACCAGTCCGGCCGAGAAGCCGAACGGGAGCGAGAGGTCGAACACGAGCTCCGGCCCGAACACGTCGAGGACGACCCGCGAGACGCCGAACGCCCCGGACTTGACGACCGCGACCGCGTGGAGCAGCCCGGAGACGGGCGTCGGCGCGACCATCGCCTCGGGGAGCCACTGGTGGAGCGGCATGATCCCGGCCTTCACGCCGAAGCCGATCGCCAGCAGGAAGAAGGCGAGCATCGCGAGCCCGGGGTCGGCGTTCGCCAGCTCCTCGATGCCGCCGGCCGTGAACGAGACGTTGCCGACGATGATGTAGACGAGCGCGGTGCCCGCGAGCACGAGCACGCCGCCGCCGAACATCGTGTACGCGAGGTACTTCCGGCCGGCCGAGCGCGCCTCCGGCGTCTCGTCGTGGGCGACGAGCGGGTACGTCGCGATCGAGAGGATCTCGTAGAAGACGAAGATCGTCACGAGGTTGCCCGCGAACGCGATCCCCATCGTCGCCGACAGCGACACCGCGAACGCGGCGAAGTACCGGGTCTGGTTCGTCTCGTCGTTCCCGCGCATGTAGCCGATGCTGTAGAACGAGGTGACGATCCACAGCCCGCTGGCGAGGAACGCGAACAGCATGCCGAGCGCGTCCGCGCGCAGCGCGAACTCGACGCCGGGGAGGAACACTCCGAACGACCACTCGAAGACGGCCCCCTCCAAGACCGCCGGGAGCATCGAGGCGACGATCGCGAACTTCGCGACCGCCGCGGCGATCGTCCACCCCTCGCGGACGTTCGGGGAGCGGTGCGACGCGACGATGAAGAACGCCGCGACGAACGAGACGAGAACCGCCAACAGGGGTCGTGGGTCAGAGACGAGTGCGTCAGTCATGCGAACACCTCCGTGAGATACGGGCCGAACCACTCGAACAGCGCGAAGCCGCCGAAGCCGAGCGCGACCGTCACGAGCGCCGTGAGTATCAGGACCGCCAGCGACGCCGGCGGCACCCGGTCGGGCACCAGCGAGGGCCGCGGCGCGCCCTCCACGGGCGTGACGGGCGCGGCCTCGTCGGACGCGTCATCACCGGACGAGTCGGCGACGGCCGCGGAGTCGTCGCGTCCGGGCTCACCGCCCGACTCGTGGTCCTCGTCAGACTCGTGACCACCGTCGGCGGCCACCCCGGCGGGATCGTTGTCGTGGCCACCTGCCGAGCCGTGACCGGCCGCCGCGTCGCCGCCGTGGCCGCCGGGGATCCCGACGCCGGCGAAGTAGAACCGCTCGATCAGCCGGGCGACGTACGACAGTGTGAACAGGGTGCTGACGAAGATCACGGCCGCGACGGCGATCCCGGCCGCCCCGCCGCCGGCCATCGTCGACTCCACCGCCCCGACGCCGATGTACCACTTGCCGAGGAAGCCGACCGACGGCGGGATCCCGACCAGCCCGAGCCCGAGCAGGGCGATCGCGCCGGCCGTGAACGGCGCCTCGCGCGCGGCGCTGGCGGCGTCCTCGATGCGGCGGATGCCGTAGCCGAGCGCGAGGGTGCCGACGCCGAGGAACAGCCCGAACTTCAACAGGCCGTGGCCGATCAGGTGGACGATCCCGCCGAGCAGCGCGGTCTCGTTCGCGAGCGCGACCGCGGCCCCGATCATGCCGAACTGCGCGACCGAGGAGTACGCGAACATCCGCTTGAGGTCCGACTGCATCGCCGCCAGCACGGAGCCCGCGAGAATTGACGTCCCGGAGACGACCAGCAGGCCGGTCGCGATCGCGTCGTTGGCGGCGAGGAAGTCGACGGTGAACACGGTGTAGCTCACGCGGATCAGCGCGTACGCGCTCGTCGTCGAGACGAGCGCCGCCACGACCGCCGTGACCGCGTCGGGGGCGCGCTGGTAGGCGTCCGGCTGCCAGGCGTGCACCGGGAACAGCGCGATCTTCAGCGCGAGCCCGGCGACGATCAGCGCGTAGCTCGCCTGTATCAGCGGGTCGGTGTAGCTCGCCTGCGCGAGGATCTGCTCTCGCATGTCGACCATGTTCAGCGTCCCCGTCGCGAGGAACGCGTAGCCCACGCCCACGAGGTACAGCGACGCGCCGACGGTGCCGACCACGAGGTACTTCAGCGAGGCGTACGCGCTCGCCCCCGACCGGTCGGCCGCGATGAGCGCGTACGTCGTGATCCCGACGATCTCTAAGAACACGAACATGTTGAACAGGTCGCCGGTGAGCGCCATCCCACAGAGCCCGGCGACCAGCAGCAGGTAGGCGGCGTAGAACGGGTTTCCGCGGGGGCCGGCCACCCGCGAGAACGCCAGCGTCGCCAGCGAGACGACGGCGATCAGCGCGAGCACCGCGGCCGATAGGCGGTCTGCCACCAGCTCGATCCCGATCGGCGGCTGGTACGTGCCGAGCGCGTGGGTGAACCGCCCGCCGACCGCGACCTCGGCGACGATCGCGGCCGCGATGCCGACGACCGCGGTCGTCGCGACCGCCGCGATCGGCCAGCCGACGTCGTCGTACCGGAGCCCGAGCGCGATCGGCAGCGTCGCCGCCACGATCGGGACCGCGATCGCCAGCGGGAGGAGCACGTCAGTCATCGCTCGCACCTCCCTTGGGAGCCGCGGCGGCGGCGGACGCGTCCGCGTCGTCCTCGTCCGACGGGCCGGCCGGGAGCGACCCCTCGTCCCGCATCAGTTCGCGGAGGGTGCCGGTGTGAAGCGTTCCGTACTCGTCGTAGATGCGGATACAGAGCGCGAGCCCCACGGCGGTGAGGCTCACGCCGACGACGATGGCGGTGAGCACGATCACGTGGGGGAGCGGACTGACGAACGTCTCGGTCTCGGCCGCGCCGTCGGCGACGATCGGGATCGCGCCGCCCTCGACGTACCCGGAGGCGATGAACAGCAGGAAGATCGCCGTCTGGAACAGGTTGAGGCCGATGATCTTCTTCACAAGGTTGGGGTTGGCTATCATCATGTAGAGGCCGACGCAGAGCAGCAGCGCGAACGCGACGTACGCGTGGCGGGTCGCGAGGACGTCGAGGGCGCTTCCGGACGCGAGGGCGACGGGTTCGAGCGGCGTCATCGCTCACCCCCGTCGGTGGCCGGAGCGCGGTCGCGTCCCGCGGTCGAGGAGTCGTCTGCACCGTCCTCCTCGTTAACGTCGTCGTCCTCGTCGCCCGTGGCGGGGCCGCCGTCGCCGAAGCCGCTTCCGTCCGAGTCGAAGCCGTTCGCGAGCAGGAAGAACAGCCCCATGAGCACGCCGCTCACGATGGTCGCGATGCCGAATATCTCGACGCTCTCTAACCCGTACTTCACCGGGATCGGCAGCAGGTCGTACTGGAGGAACGCGCCGCCGCGCGCGACCGGAACCAGGCCGAGCCCGGCGAACGACAGCGCACCGCCGACCGCGAGCGCGACGACGACGGTGTTCGCGAGCCACTCCCGCGTGGCCTCGATGCCGAAGGCGAACGCGATCATGAACACGACCGCGGCCACGATCGCGCCGCCCTGGAACCCGCCGCCCGGCGAGCCGCTGCCGTGGAAGGTGATGAACAGGCCGTACGTGAACGCGAACGGCGCCACGACCTTCACCGTCGGCATGATCACCTGGCTCTCCGTGTACGGGACGCCCTGGCGCCGCTCGGAGTCGAGCCGGCCGGTCCGGTCGACCGCCCGGTGCGGCGGGAGGGCGTCGTCGCCGTCGTCGCCGTCGCGAGCCGCCGGATCGGCGTCGTCCGCGTCTGCGGCGTCGCCGGGACGAACGTCGCTCATGCGAACACCTCCCGGTGGAGCACGATCAGCGCCGCGATCCCGCCCGCGAAGACGACGACCGCCTCGCCGAACGTGTCGAACCCGCGGAACGCCGCCAGCACGGCCATCACCGTGTTCTCGACGCCGGTCTGGGCGTACGACTCGCTGAGGTACCACTGGCTCACCTCCGGGTTCGACCACACCGGCGCGTCGGCCGCGCCGACCGCGGGCACGTCACCCATCGTGAGCAGCAGCCCGGCGAAGAGCAATCCGGCCGCGCCGGCCGCCGGGAGGTTCACCGGCTCGAAGGCGGCCTCGTGGTCGATCCGCGTCGTCTTCGCGAGCGTCAACAGCAGGAGCACGGTCGTCACGCCGGCGGAGATCGCCGCCTCCGTCAGCGCCACGTCCGGCGCGCGGTAGAACGTGTACAGCGCCGCCATCCCGAGGCTGTACGCCCCGAAGACGATGACCGCCGCGAGCACGTCGCGCGCCAGCGCCGTCGCCAGCGCGGTCAACACGACGAACGCGAGCAGGCTCGCCTCGATGGCGGTGACCTGCGCGAGGACGGGACCCTGTCCCGCGACCGACGCCGCCTGCGAGACGACTGCGGCCGCGAGGGAACTCGCTCCCGTCATCGCCGGTCGTCCCCCTCGGTCCACGGAACGATTCCCTCCTCGAACGCCGCACGGGCGATCGCGTGGGCGGCCGTCGGGTTCGTCACGAAGATGAAGAACAGCAGGAGCACCGTCTTGAAGCCGGCGCCCTCCCAGCCGACGGCGAGCGCCACGGCCGCGAGCCCGAAGCCGGCGCCGAGGGTGTCCGCCTGCGAGGCGGTGTGCGCCCGCGAGTAGACGTCCGGCAGCCGGAGCACGCCCGTCATGGAGACGAACGAGAAGAACAGCCCGAGCAGTGTGAAGACGCCGATCAGCGCGACGCGGACCGTGCCGAGCGTTCCGCCCGCGTCCATCACAGCACACCACCCCGCTCGACCGTGAACTTCGAGATGGCGATCGCCATCAGGAAGTTCAACAGCGCGTACACCAGCGCGATGTCGAGGAACGTCGGCTCGGAGAGCGCGGCGGCCAGGATCGCGAGGATCACCACGGTGTTCGTCCCCAGGACGTTCACCGCGAGCACGCGGTCCTGCATGGTCGGGCCCTTCACCGCCCGGTACAGCATGCCGATCGCGAGGACGGTGAACCCGGCGGCCGCGTACAACAGGAAGTCGCCGACCGTGTAGCCGGCGACGACCGTGGCGTCGACGAGCGTCATCCGTCGAACACCTCCTCGCCCTCGGGGGTCGTCCCGTTCGTGTCATCGTCGGCCGACGCCGCGTCGTCGCTCGTCACGCCGCCGTCCGCGGCGGCGATCGGGAGTTCCTCGGTGGCGTCGGGGCCCTGCAGGATCGCGCAGTCGTCGCGCTCGCGCGGCGTGGGCAGGCGGGCCGCCGACCGGCCGTAGTACACGAACCGCGTCCACCGCTCCAGCGAGCCGTCGAACAGCCCGTCGCGGGCCCACGGGAGCAGCGAGTGGACGTAGAGGTCGCTGTCGCGGGCGCGGACCGTCAGCGTCCCCGGCGTCAGCGTGATCGAGTTCGCGAGCGTCATCACCGGGAGCCCGCTCCCGACGATCACCCGAACGCGGTTCATCGTCGGCTCGATCGGGAGCCGCGGGTCCAGGATGACGCGGGCGACGACGAGGTTCGCCATGACGATCTCGTACAGCAGCACGGGGACGTAGATCGCGCCGCGGACCAGCCGCAGGGGCGTCCGCGGGACCGCCGGGTCGGCGTCGAGGCTGATCCGCGAGAGGGTGATCGAGACGATTGCGGCCGTCGCGAGCCCCGTCACCCAGTCGAACCAGTAGAGCGGATCGCCGAGCACGAAGTAGAACGCGAGCGAGAGACCGAACATCGTCGCGAACCGTATCCCGGTCGCCTCCGTTCGGAGTCGCTCGCGCCGCGTCGGTCGGCCGACCGGAGCCGTCTCGACCGTGAGCGCGGTGTTCGAGAGCGCGAACTCCAGCGGCTGGAGCAGCGTCGTGTTTCCCACTGGGGTGTACTCGGGGTCGAGGACGACCGCGCCGGCGCCGTGTTCCTCGGCGTACGCCGCGAGCACGGCGGCGTAGTCGTCCGGGCCGAACAGGTACTCGTCGGCGCCGATCACGTCGCCGGCGACGGTCACGTCGTCGCCGGCGTCGCCGTCCGCGTCGTCGAGGTCCGCCTCCGCCCACGCGACCACGCGTTCGAGGACGCGCTCGGCCTCGGCCGTCCGGACGTCGGAGCTGGGGTCGCCCTCGCGCCAGGAGGCGATCTCGACGAAGTGGATCGTCGAGACGTCCTCGGCGATCGCGGTCTCGACGACGTGCGCTACCGTCGCGCGGAGCGTCGGCGTCGGCTCGACGGGGACGACGATCGCGGTCCCTCGTCCGAGACCGGCGTCGGCCGTGGCACCGAGAGCGTCCGTTTCGCCGGGGTCGGCGTCGTCGTCGGCGTCAGCCACCCACCACACCTCCGACGGGTCCGAGAGTAACCGCCTCTGTGCACATGGGTATCTCTACCCGGAACGTTTCTCTACCGCCTCAAAACAGTTTGTATCCCAGCCGATATGGGGACGGGGACGCCGTCCGGTTCACGCGTTCCGCCCGAGCGCCTCGGCCAGCCGATCGGCGATCCGTCCGGCGACGGCGTCCTTCGATCCGGCGACCTCTTCCGGGTCGGTCCCGGTCTCCCCCACGAGGAGCACGCGTGTCTCCTCGGCGCCCATCACGCTCGCGTCGTTGGCGACGACGAACGCGAGGCCGACGCGGTCGCGGATCCGCTCGGCCTCGGCGACCATCGCCGCGTCGTCGCCGGACGTCTCGGCTTTGAACCCGACGATCGGGAGCTCCGGGTACGCCTCCCGCACCGAGTCGATGAGCTTCGGCGTCGGCCGGAGGTCCACCGAGAGCGGCGACCCCGACCGGATCTTCTCGTCGACCGCGTCGGCGGTGAAGTCGGAGATGGCCGCCGCCGAGACCAGGGCGTCGGCGGTGGCGGCGGTCCGGCGACACGCCTCCATCATCTCGTCGGCGGTCTCGACGGCGACGACGTCGGCGTAGGGCACGTCCGGGCCGTCCTGTATGAGCGTCACCTTCGCACCGCGGACGTAGAGGGCGCGGGCGACCGCGCGGCCCGTCTTCCCCGACGCGCGGTTCGTCAGGATCCGGATCGGGTCGATCCGCTCCTTCGTCGCGCCCGCGGTGACGACCACGTGCGCGCCCGAGAGCGTCTGGGGGGTCGTCGCGCGGGCGACCGCCGTGACGATCTCCGCCTCCTCGGCGATCTTCGCTTTCCCCTCCTCTATCCGGGGGTCCGCGAACGTCACGCCCCACGCCTCCAGTCGGTCGAGCGCCTCGATGACCCCCGGGTGGTCGTACATCGGCTCGTGCATTGCGGGCGCCATCACGACCGGCACGTCGGCGCCCAGCGCGGTCGTCGCGCAGGTCGTCACGGGGGTGTCGTCGACCGCGGCCGCGACCTTCCCGGCGGTGTTGGCCGTCGCCGGCGCCAGGAGCAATACGTCCGCCCACCCCTCCCGTCCGCAGAGCTCGACGTGTTCGACGTCGCCGGTGATCTCGGTGACGACGGGCCCGTCGGTCGCGAAGTCGACCGCCCACGGGTGGACGATGTTCGTCGCCGCCGGGGACATGACGGCGCGAACGCTGGCGCCCTGCCGGCGCAGTTCGTGGGCGAGTTCGACGACCGTCACCGCCGCGATGCTCCCAGAGACGCCGAGCGCGACGTTGACCCCCTCCAGCATTATCGAGACCGTTCCGGCCCCGGTGGCTTATAACGTGTCGTTGCGGATCGGGGTCGGCGACGAGAGTGCCGAAGAGGAACGCGGTCGCTACCCGGAAAAGAACGTCGTCGGAAAACGAGCCGGCGGCGCGCGAACGCGCGCCCCGTTGCACCAGCGCCGCGTCGCCCCCGTTCAGCCGAGGACGTAGCGCAGCGCCGGGAACTTCTCGACGAGTGCCTGCCCGCCGACCTCGATCTTCTCGATGTACGCGTCCAGTCCGAGGACGCGTCCCGCGCCGAACGCGGCGACCGTGAGGAACACGATCGCGTAGATCAGCGTCGACTCGAACAGCGCGAAGACGTCGCCGCTCCACCCGCCGAGGTAGAACAGCATCATCTGCATCGCGCCGCCGAGCGCGGCCAGCCGAACGAACGCGCCCGCGATGAGCGCCGCGCCGATGAGCACCTGCGTCGCCGGGACGAACACGTTCGCGAACTCGACGAACCACGGCGTCGCCGCCATCGCCCCGTACAGCCCACTGACCGGGCTCGCGGGGTCGATGTTCGCGAGGTAGCCGGCCGCGTCGAACGGCCACTCCGCGACCTTCCCGAGCCCCGCGAACAGGATCATCCCGCCGATCGTCGCCCGAAGCAGGACGATGAACAACGCCGACAGGGAGTGCGCCTTCCCCATGAGCGTGACGCCGCCGATCTCTCCGCCGAACTCGTTTGTCTTTTGTGTGGACATTGTGTCTCTCCTCACTTACGGATACGCCGGTCGGGGGGATAAACCCGGAAGCGAGTTCCCTCTCGGGAGGAAGGGATCGGCGGTGTCCCCCGGTCTGGTGGGTCTTTAAGTCCGCGTGCCGAACGGTCCCGGACTAGAGAGGTCGAAAAAGGCGGTCGAGTGACACCGCAGTCCCCCGATTGTCGCGGTCCTCCGATCACCACGCCTCGCCGCTGGCGAGGTCCACCTCGGCGTCGCCCCGCTCGGAGGGGCAGACGTCCGCGAGCACGCAGTCGGCGCAGTCCGGGTTGATCGCGGTGCACGTGGCGCGCCCGTGGTCGATCATGAGGTGGGTGAACTGCTGCCAGTCGTCCTCGGGAACGACGCCGAGGAGGTCCCGCTCGATCGCCGGCGGACGCTCCTCCTCCGTGATTCCGAGCCGGCGGGTGAGCCGCTGCACGTGGGTGTCGACGACGATCCCCTCGACGACGTCGTGGCCGTGCTGGAGGACGACGTTGGCGGTCTTGCGACCGACGCCGGCCAGGTCGGTCAGCTCGGACATCGTGTCCGGCACCTCGCCTCCGTGCGTCTCGACGATGTCCGCGCACGCGGAGCGGATGTACTTCACCTTGTTGTTGTAGTAGGTGATGGAGTTGATCGCCTCCGCGAGCTCCGCTTGGGGCGCGTTCGCGTACTCCTCGGGCGTCTCGTACGTCTCGAACAGGTCCGCACACACCTCGTTCACGCGCTCGTCGGTACACTGCGCGGAGAGGATCACGGCGATGAGCAGCTCCAGCCGGTTCGAGTAGTTCAGCGAGATCGTCGAGTCCGGGTACTCCTCGTACAGCCGGTCGAGGACCTCCGCGACCTGCGCCGCTCGCGGCTCCAGTGGCGTGCCCATGGGGATCCCTCCGGGCGGCCGACATTGAACGATCCGAAAGCGGCGCCGGCGTCGAGGGGGCGAGCGGGACGGACCGACGAACCGACACAGACCGAACCGGCAGATTCACGTCGCTGCTCCAACAGGTCGAACCGTGTCCCGGTCTCGCGATCGACGACGGCGCCGTCCGGCGTACAGCCGCCGGCCACAGGAGTTCTACTGGCTGTGGATCGCGGCGACCGCGACGTACGGCGTCGGGGACGTCGTCTCGACGATCGCCTTCCTGGAGTACGTGCCGACGATCGACGAGGCGAACCCGGTCGTCGCGCTCGCGCTCGACTCGTTCGGCCTCTCCGGACTCGTCGCCCTCAAGATCGTCGTCTACCTCGTGATGGTGTGGATCAGCGTCGCGGGCGCTCGCGACGGCGACGCGCTGCTCTACTACTTCCCGCCCGTCCTCTTGACGCTCGTCGGCACCTACCTCACCGCGAGCAACGTCCGGCTGCTGTGGCTCTCGTGAGCCGTCGCGGTCGCGGGCCGACCCCGCCTCGATCGGCGACCGATCCCCACCTCGATCGACGACCAACTCCGACCCGATCGACACCGGTTTGCGCCCGCGCGACCCAGGTGCTCCATGCTCTCTGACACGCCCGGGCTCCACCACGTGACGGGGATCGTCGGCGACGCGGCGACCGCCGCCGCGTTCTACGGCGAGACGCTCGGGCTCCGGCTGCTGCGCCGGACGGTGAACTACGAGGACGTCCTCCAGTATCACCTCTACTTCGGCGACGCGACCGGCGCGCCCGGCTCCGTCGTCACCGTCTTCCCGGATCCCCACGCCGATCCCGGTCGGACCGGCAAGCCCGGCTACGAGGCGGTCGCCTTCGCGGTCCCGCCCGGCTCGCTCGGCTACTGGCGCGAGCGACTCGCGGACCGGGGCGTGGCGATCGAGGTCGACACCGTCGCCGGAAGCGACGGCGACGCCCGGACCGACGACCGGTTCGGCGATCGCCTGATCGCGTTCTCGGACCCGTCCGGCACTCGGGTCGAACTCGTCGAGAGCGACGCGGGCGGGGAGCCGTGGGTCGATGCGGCCGAGCGCAGAACCGCCGCCGACCCGGTCCCCGAGTCGGCCGCCGTCCGCGGGCTGTACGGCGTCACCGCGCTGCCGGCGGACCCGTACGGGACGGCGAGCGTGCTCGACACGCTGGGCTTCGAGTACGAGGCGGAGGCGGGCGACCGGATCCGGTACCGCGCGCCGGGCGAGCGCGCGACCGTCGTCGACCTGCTCGACCGCGACGCGCCGTACCTCCGCGAGGGGCCCGGAACGCTCCACCACGCCGCGGTCCGCGTCCCCGACCGCGAGGCGCTGCTGGAGTGGCACGCACTGTTCCGCGACCGCGGCTACGACGTCTCCCGGGTGAAGGACCGCCACTTCTTCCACTCGCTGTACGTGCGCGGCCCCGGCGGCCTGCTCGTCGAACTCGCGACCGAGGCGTCGACCCCGGACGGTCCCGCGGGCCCGGGGCTCGCCGACCCCGACGCGACGGGCCACGCGACGGAGCTGTACCTCCCGCCCCGCTTCGAGGACGACCGCGAGCTGATCGAGCGTCAGCTGCCCGCGTTCGAGGTCGGGGGCGGCCGCGGGCCCGAGGCGGACACCGACGCGACCTCCGATCGATGAGCCGGCCGCTCTCCGGGGTCGACGGGCCGCACGCGGACGCGACGCTGGTCACCGGGGGCGCCCCGGCCGCCGCGGCCCGGGTCGCGGTCGTCCTCGTTCACGGCCGCGGCGGGACGCCCGAGGGGCTGGTGCGGCTCGCCGACGACTTCTATCGACCGGGCGTGGCCTTCCTCGCGCCGGGCGCCGTCCGCTCGAACTGGTTCCCCGCCGGCCACGACGCGCCCCTCGCGGCCAACGAGCCGACGCTCACCTCGGCCGTCGACTGCGTCGCCGCCGCCTGCCGGGCCGCCGCCGAGATCGGGGTCGGCCCGGAGTCGGTCGTCCTCGTCGGCGTCTCGCGGGGCGGGAGCGTCGCGAGCGAGTTCCTCCGGCGGCGCCCCAGGCGCTACGGCGGCGCGTTCGTCGTCTCCGCGGCGCTGCCCGGCGCGGACCTCGCGGAACGGGAGGTCGTCGGCGTTCCGGGGACGGTCGACGCCGCGGGCGGGGAAGTGGCCGACGAGCGGACGGGCCCGCTCGCCGGCACGCCCGTCGCGCTCGACAGCAGCGCGGGCGACCCGTACGTCCCGGTCGAGCGCGTGCGGGCGACCGCCGACGCGTTCGGGCGCGCCGGTGCCGCGGTCGACCTCCGGATCGACGAGGGGGACGGGCACGGGCTCTCCGACGCGACGACGACGCGGATCGGCGACCGGATCGCGGCGCTGCTCGGCGACGGTGCTGAGTCGACTCCGCGCTGAGACGCCGTTGACGCGAGGGCGGCCGGACGGTTCCTCCCGACGATCCGAACGTGTTCGCGACATCGTCCATAGCACTCGCGGCGGATCTCCTGTCCATGGTCGATCTCGATGACTCCCCGGCCGACCGGGCCCGGATCGCCGACCGGGCCCGGATCGCCGACCTCGACGGGGAGCCGCACGCGGACGCGTTCCCCGGGAACGAGCCGAAGACGATCCGGCTGTCGCTGGAGGCGGGCGAGCGCGTGCCCGAGCACGAGCATCCCGACAGGACGGTCCTGTTCCACGTGCTGGAGGGCGCCGTCGACGTCGCGCTCGACGGCGATCCCCACCGGGTCGAGGCCGGCGAGATACTCCGGTTCGAGGGGGAGTCGTCCGTCGAGCCGACGGCGCGCGAGGACAGCACCGCGCTCGTGGTGCTGGCGCCGCGGCCTGAAGAGTGAGGCGGCGCCGCGGTGGAGCGGTCGCCGCCGACGCTTTACCCGTCGCCGCCGAACGCCCGCCATGGAGACGACGCGCCAGCGGATCGCCGCCACCCTCCGAGAGGGGCCGGCGACCGCGAGCGACCTCGGCGAGTCGCTGTCGCTGCCGACGCCGGTCGTGTACGACCACCTGGAGCACGTCTCGCGGTCGATCGACGACGACGACGGCGACGAGCGGTTCCTCGTCGCGCCGCCGGAGTGTCGCGACTGCGGCTTCGACGGCTTCGACGACCCGGTCAACGAACCGTCCCGGTGTCCGGAGTGTCGGAGCGAGCGGATCGCGGAGCCGGCGTTCGTGATCCGCTGAGGCCGGTTCGTGATCCGCTGAGGCCGGTTCGTGATCCGCTGAGGCCGGTCTCCCCGGCCTCCGACCGGTTACAGCTCGTCCAGCAGCGTCTCCGCCGCGGCCGCGGAGGACTCCGGGCCGCGAGCGGTGATCAGGTCGCCGTCGACGGCGACGCTCTCGTCGGCGTCGAGCTCGGCGTCCCAGTCGGCGCAGGCGAGGACGACCTCGTCCTCCACCCAGTACGGGAGCTTCCGGCCGTCGGGCAGCACGTCCTCGTCGTCGACGATTCCCTCCTCCCAGTCGTTCGGGAACCCCGTGACGGACCGGCCCTCCACGAGGGGCGTCCCGTCGGCCTCGCGGGTGAACGCCAGGATGCCGACCGCGTGACAGACGACGAGTGCGACGCCCTCGTCGCCCGCGACCGCGTCGAGCAGGAGCTGGCGGGCGTGTCGGTCCTGGTTCACGTCCCAGACGGTGCCGTGTCCGCCGGGGAAGACGACCGCGTCGTAGCCGTCGGCGTCGACCGCCGCGATCGGCTCGGGATCGTTGAGCCCCGGATGAGTCTCGTCGACCTCGCGGAGCTCCGCGGCCCGCTCCTCGCCGCCCGCGGCCTCCGGGTCGAGCGAGCGCTCGTCGACGACCGGCGGCGACCCGGACGGCGTCGCGACCGTCACCTCCACGCCCTCCGATTCGAGCGTCGTCAGCGGCTCGATGCACTCCTCGGCCCAGTAGCCCGCTTCGCTCACGACGAACAGCGCGTTGCTCATGTGTACACAGGCGTTCGCGTCCCCGAGTGAAAAGCGGACCGCGTCCGGCGGCGACTGCGGAGGTCCGCGTCCGGCAGCGACTGCGGACGCCGGCGGCGGACGGCCGCCGCCGCGGTCAGATGCCGAACGTCGCGCGCAGCATGTCCCGCGTCCCGGGGCCGAGCCCCACGGCCAGCACGGTGATGAGCAGCATCAGCGTGTACCGCGGCGACTCCTCGAACATCTCGCCGTTGAACACCCAGACGACGAACGTCGCCGCCGCGAGCTTCACCAGCAGGAAGGGCCACGCGTCGCCGGTGACCGAAACGATCGACTCCGGGAGCAGCCGCCCGGTCCAGTCGACGATCAGCGCGTTGACGACGTGTTTCGGGACGAGGTTCGACGTGCCGGTCAGCGCCGGCATCCAGTCCAGGCCGATGACGTTCGCGGCGCCGTCGATCGCGTGCCCCCAGATGATGACGATCCCGGCGACGCCCGTTCCCTGACGGATCGTCGGCTCGTACGCGGTCGCGAGCTTCCAGGTGACCGCGGTCGCCGCCGTCGCGATTCCCAGCGTCAACGCGGACACCTGCGGGTAGAACTCGACGTAGTCGGTCGCCGCGGCGAGGTACGAGAGGTAGCCGACGGAGGCCGCGAGCGCGACGGTGCCCATCGCGAACAGCGGCGTAGCGTAGTCGTCGACGACCCCGCGATCGGCCAGCGCGTACGCCGCGAGGACGCAGGCCAGGGTGAACCCGAACGCGGTGAAGTAGATGAACGGACTGATCAGCAGCGCGCTCGCGGGGAACGGGATCAGCGGCTCCGTGCCGGCCCGCATCGCGGCGACGCCCGAGTCCTCGACGGTGCGAAGCGCGCCGCCGAGCAGCATGAACGGGAACAGTGCGTAGAAGAACCGCAGCTCGTCGCCGATCTCCAGCCGCCGCAGCAGGAAGACGACGCCGACGAGCATCCCGAGCAGGACCACCACGTAGCTCACGGTCGAGACGGTCGTGTACCCCGGAGCGGCGACGACGTCGCCCGCCTCAACCGCCGCCGAACACGCCGACGCGCTCCCGAGGAGCTCGGTGCCGCCGGCGTCGCGGACCGCGCACTGCGCTCCCTCGCCGTCGGCGACGACCGGCCCCCAGAAGTACCGCCAGACGAACCGGTCGTACACGGCCCGCGGGAAGACGACGGAGCCGATCGCGAGGAGCAGCGCGACGCCGCCGACGACCGCCGCCCACGCCCGCTCCGGTGACAGCCCGAACCGTCCCTCGACCCGTGTGCTCATGAGTCCCGTTCGGGGTGTCCCCGAGTTGAGCGTTCCGGTCCCGCGTCACCGCGACGCCCGACCGCCCCCGCGGGTCTCCCTCCTGTCACACCGGCGGGCCGTCGGCCTCGAAGTCGGTGCCGAGAATGATCATGGTCTGCGAGCGCGAGAACCCCTCCATCTCGGCGACGCGGTCGAACATCAGCTCGCGGAGGCTATCGGTGTCCGCGGCGACGACGCGCAGGATCACGTCCCACTCGCCGGTCGTCAGGTGGATCTCGCTGACCCCCTCGATCTCGCGGAGCCGTTCGATCGTGTCCTCCTCGCGTCCCTGCTCGACGCGGAGCCCGACGAAGGCGCCGACGCCGTACCCGACCGCTTTTGGGTCGATCTCGGCGTGGTACCCCTGGATGACGCCGGCATCCTCCATCCGCCCGACCCGGTCGTGGACGGTCGCGCTCGACATGTCGATCCGGCGCGCGATCTCGGAGAACGGCGTCCGGGCGTCCTCCCGGAGGATCCGGAGGATGGCGCGGTCGGTCTCGTCGAGTTCCATGCCTCCGGTAGACCGTCGGCGGACTTTGCACTTCCGGCGTCAAGAGACGTCGAGGACCCGTGTTCGCCGAGGCGGAGAACGGACGCCCCCCGCGCGGGACCTCGCTGACCGGGCTCCCCTACGCCGCGTCCGCCGCGCCGCGGTCGAACGCTCCGCTCCGGATCGCCGCCTCCGCCGCCGTCAGCGCCTCGGCGGCGTCGAACGCGTCGAGGGCCTCGCGGAGCTCCGCGGGCGACGCGTCCGCGAGGTCCCGCGCGTGAGCCGTGACGTTCGGCACCGCGCGCACGAGGTTGTCGACTATCGGGACGTCCGCTGTCCGCGGCGACCGGCTCCCGGGGTTGAGATCGACCACGATCTCCGTCTTTCCCATCGCGTCGAGCGCCTCGGCGCGGTCGCCGTCCTCTAGCGGCACCACGACCACGTCCGCCGCCTCGATCCCGTCGGCGTCGACGGTCCCGCGGGCGTGTGACAGGCCGGGGATCTCGCCGTCCGCGGCCAGTCCCTTCACCGCGTCGGCGCCGTGCTCGCGCAGGTGGTCGGCGATCCGCCGGACCCGCTCGTCGGTGTGGTTGAAGAGGTTCACCTCCAGGTCGGCGTCGACGGCGTCGGCGAGCTCGACCGTCTCCGCCGGCGCCAGTGCGGCGACGTTGCCGTTCACCGAGATCACCGGACGGTCGGCCGCGAGCAGCGTCGCGGCGGCGGCGCGCGCGGCGCGGTCCGCGCTCGGGAGGGTCCGCTCGCCGAGGAGGTAGTCGAACGCCTCGCCGCGGCCCTGCGCGATCAGTCCCTGCTTCGAGGTGATCCCCTTCTCGACGCCCGCCTCGATCCGGTGGCGCGTAACGAGCGACGCGTATCGCGGGTGGTCCTCGGGAATCTCCGTCTGCGTCATACCGGAGGGAGACGACGAGCCGATTAAAGTGGACCGTTCGCGGCCGTCGCGTGTGAGCCCGACACCCGCACGCACAAGCGTTAACATGGAACACTGCGTAGCGTCACACGTGATGGACCGCACTGGCAAGTACACCGTCGTGAACCCGTGTAACGACCACGGAGCGATCACGCTCCGTGAACACCCTCGAAACGGGACGCTGCACGTCGTCGAGTACGACGATCCCGACGTGGAAGCCGAGCTGGCGGCGCTCGACGCCGGGTCGGTCGTCGAGCTCGAACTCCGTCGGGCGGGCCGCCGGGGCAACGCGTGGTGCGCGGAGTCCGCGCGGCCGGTCGACGTGACCTGACCCGACGTTCGACCCCTCCGTTCACGGGCTCCGTATTCCGCTCAGGCGACCCCGATCCGCTCGCGGTACGACCCGTGCTCCGCCTCGAACACCGCCATGATCTCGCCCATCGTGGCGTACGCCTTCACCGCCGTCACGATCGCGGGCATGGCGTTCTCGCCGGCGCCGACCGCGTCGCGGAGGTCGGCGAGGGCGGCGTCGACCGCGTCGTCGTCGCGCTCTCGTTTCACGGACTCGAGGCGGTCGATCTGTCGCTCCCGGGTCGTCTCGTCGACGCGGAGCAGGTCCGGCTCCGCGTCGTCGTCGGTCTCGTAGGCGTTGACGCCGACGACCGTCTCCTCGCCCGAATCGACCCGCTCCTGGTACTCGTAGGAGGCCTGCTGGATCTCGCGGTGGAAGTACCCCTCCTCGATCCCGCGGAGGACGCCGTCGCGGACCGAGCCGTCGCCCATCTCCCTGATCTCCTCGATGTACGCCGTCGCTTCCGCCTCGACCTCGTCGGTGAGCGCCTCCACCGCGAACGAGCCGCCGAGGGGGTCGACGACGTCGGCCGCGCCCGACTCCTCGGCGATGATCTGCTGGGTGCGGAGCGCGACCCGCACGGCGCGCTCGGAGGGGAGCGCGAGCGCCTCGTCGAAGGAGTTGGTGTGGAGGCTCTGGGTGCCCCCCAGGACCCCCGCGAGCGCCTGTATCGTGGTCCGCACCACGTTGTTGAGCGGCTGTTGGGCCGTCAGCGACTGTCCCGCCGTCTGGGTGTGGAACTTCAGCCGCTTGGAGGCGTCGGCCTCGGCGCCGTACCACTCCGCCATGATCCGCGCGTAGAGCCGGCGGGCGGCCCGGAACTTCGCGACCTCCTCGAAGATCGAGTTGTGCGAGTTGAAGAAGAAGGAGAGCTGCGGGGCGAACGCGTCGACGTCGAGCCCGCGGTCGAGGCACGCCTCGACGTACGCGAAGCCGTCGGCGAGGGTGAACGCGAGCTCCTGGACCGCCGTCGAGCCCGCCTCGCGGATGTGGTAGCCGGACACCGAGATGGGCTTGAAATACGGGGTCTCCTCGACCGCGAACTCGATCGTGTCCGTCACGAGGTCGAGCGAGGGCCCGGGGGGGATCACCCACTCCTTCTGCGCGATGAACTCCTTGAGCATGTCGTTCTGCAGGGTGCCCCGGAGCTCCTCGCGCGGGACCCCCTGCTGGTCCGCGACCGCGACGTACATCGCGTAGATCACGGGCGCGCTCGGGTTGATCGTGAAGGAGGTGGACACCTCGCTCACGTCGATGCCGTCGAACAGCACCTCCATGTCGCGGAGCGTGTCGACGGCGACGCCCTCCTTGCCCACCTCCCCGAGCGCCATCGGGTCGTCGGAGTCGAGCCCCATCAGCGAGGGCATGTCGAAGGCGGTCGAGAGCCCGGT
The DNA here is from genome assembly GCF_034497445.1 of Halorubrum sp. AD140. NCBI lineage: Archaea > Methanobacteriati > Methanobacteriota > Halobacteria > Halobacteriales > Haloferacaceae > Halorubrum > Halorubrum sp. AD140. Next base: position 45,987 of record NZ_JAXRUU010000004.1, on the reverse strand, counting down.
CTGGCCCTCGTCGGTCAGGTAGCGGAAGCGCTCGTTCGTCTCCTCGGCGGTGCCGAAGCCGGCGAACTGCCGCATCGTCCACGTCCGCCCGCGGTACATCGTCGGGTAGACGCCGCGGGTGTACGGCTCCTCGCCCGGAAAGCCCAGGTCGTCGCCGTAGTCGAGGTCGGCCACGTCGGCCGGCGTGTAGACGCGATCGACCTCGCGGTTCGACACCGTGGCGAACCGGTCGCGCCGCTCGCCGCGTCCGTCGAGGGCCGGGTCGAGCGTCTCCGCCTCCCACTCGGCGTGGGCCTCGCGGATCGCGGAGAGCTCCTCGTCGTCGTACATGCCGGTACCTACCCGCCGGTCACGCATAAACGTTCATTACAGATGGGGGCGAGCGACCACGAGCCGGAGCGATCCCGCGGCCCCCTCCGACCGACCGTCGGACTCGGCGCGTCAGCGCCCGCCGACGAGCCGCTCCCACAGCGACCGCGCGGACGGCCGCTCCGCGAGCAACACGGGCGTCTCGAGGCGCTCGATCGTCTCGAACGCGAGCGAGCCACGGACGATCCGCGAGAGCAGGCCGCGCTCCGTCGCACCGACGATCACGAGGTCGTACGCCTCGCCGACGCGACCGATCGCCTCCTCGACGTCGCCCGCCTCGATCCGGAGCTCCGCGTCCCCGAGACCGTGGCCGTCCGCCCAGTCGGCGAGGAACGCTCGGCCGGACTCCTCCTCGCCCGGGGCGACGACGTGCAGCAGCGAGACGTCCACGCCGACCGCGTCGCGGAGCGCGCGCGCGACCTCCGCGGAGAGGTCCGAGGAGGGGCCCCCGGCGGTGGGAACGAGCACGTCCGAGAGGTCCAGGCGCTGGCCGTCCAAGACGAGGAAGTCACACGGGAGGTCGCGAGCGAGTTCGTCGAGCGAGCCCTCGACACGCCCGCCGGCGAACCGCGCCCCGCCGTAGCCCATCACGACGGTGTCGGCGTCGTTCGTGCGCGCCGCGTCGAACACCTCCTCGATCCCGCGGTGCGAGAGGATCGTCTTCGTCTCGATCGGGACGTCGAAGGCCTCGGCATCCGACGCCGCCTGTTTGAGCAGCAGTTCCGAGGACGCGTCGAGACCGGTCCGGTTCTCGGCCACCGTCTCCAGCGACGTCTGGTCCGGCACCGTGACGATATGGGTCGCGAGCACGCGACCACCCTCGTGTTGTGCGAGCGCGCCGGCGAGGGTGATCAGCGCGCTCTCGGTCCGCGGGTTCGACACGGCGACCATGATCGTCGGGCCCTCCTCTCCGGAGCCGTTCGGCGCGACGGCGTCCGCGGCGCCCACGACCCGGTCGGGCAGGTCCGCCTCGCGGCTCCGGACGTACTCCGAGAGCACGCCCTGCTCGTCGGTCTCGCGTCGGGCGTAGACGAAGTACCACGCGACGGCCGCGAGGACGAACGCCGCCGACAGCGCGATCTCGATCCCGTCCATGAACGCGACGAGCCCGAGCGACAGGACCGCGCCGAGGATCGGCGTGATCGGGTACAGCGGGACGGTGAACTCCGGGTCGTACTCCGGCACGTCCGCCTCGCGGAAGACGATGAGCCCCGCGTTCATGAGCGCGTACACGATGAGGTGGAGGACGCTGGCCGCCTTCGCGAGCACCTCGATCTCTTGGCCCAACAGCGCGATGAAGACGACGATGAGTCCCCCGGTCACCAGGATCGATCGGTACGGCGTCGCGTAGTTCGGGTGGATCTCGTTGAGCCAGTTGGTGACGATCTTGTCCCGGCCCATCGCGAAGTTGATCCGGGCGGACGCGAGGATCGACGCGTTCGCGGAGGACGCCGTGGCGAGCAGCGCGCCGACGGTCATCGCCGCGGCGGCGATCCCGGCGACTCCCGTCACCGGCCCGATCGACTCGGGGAACGCGACCCGCGCGGCCTGCGCGACGGGCGCGTCCTGGCTGAGCTCCGGCCACGGGACGACGCCGAGCATCGTCGTCACGAGCACCGCGTAGATCACCGTGACGATCGCGACGCTCCCGATGATGGCGATCGGGAGGTTTCGGCCGGGGTTCTTCAGCTCCTCGGCGACGGTCGCGATCTTGGCGTAGCCGAGGAAGGAGACGAACACGAGCGCGGTCCCCGGGAGGATCGCCCCGTAGCCCGCCGGGGCGAGTCCCCCTTCGCTCCCGGCGAGCGTCGCGTAGTCGAACGAGAGGAAGCCGGCGACGGAGAACGCGGCAAGGATGGACAGCAGCATGAAGACGATCACCGTCTGTAACCCCCCGGTCTCCTTCGCGCCGATGTAGTTGACCCCGACGAACAGCAGCCCCGCGAGGAGCGCGCCCACCTGGATCGGGTTGAGGAAGGCGACCGTCGGGAGTCCGACGAACACGGCGAGGTACTGGCCGAAGCCGATGCAGTAGAACGCCGAGGCGAACGCCAGGCCCATCCAGTCGCCCATCCCCGCAATCGACCCGAACATCGGGCCGAGCGACTTGTTGATGTAGTAGTAGCCGCCCCCGGCCTTCGGCATCGCCGTGCCGAGCTCGGAGACCGACAGCGCGTTCACCATCGCGATCAGCCCGCCGACGACGAACGAGACGACGACCACGGGACCCGCCGCGTTCGCGGCGACGCCCGGGAGGACGAATATCCCGGCACCGATCATGGTGCCGATCCCGATCGTCATCGCCGACACGAGACCGAGGTCCTTCGCGAGCTCGTCGTCGCTCATTCGTCCGGCTCGGCCCTCGGGAGCGCGACAACAGGCAGCGGTGTGTCCGTGACCAACTTCAGGGAGAGGTCTCCCGACAGGAACTGCATGATCCGGTTTCCGCCGCGAGAGCGGTAGGCAATGGCGCTCGCGTCCACTTCCTCGGCGGCCTCGAAGATCGCACCGACGACGTCCCGAGCGTACGCCGTGTGGTCGTCCGCGTCGGGGAACACCGTCCGCACCGCGGCGTACGACTCCGCCGCGAGGTCCTCGGACTGCTCGACGGGGGTCTTGTCCGGAACCCCCTCGCCCTTCTCGACGACGTGAAGCGCGGTCACCCGGTTCGGGTGGTACGGTTCGAGCGCCCGCGCCGTCGCCAGTGCGTCGTCCTCGTTGGCGACCGGAAGGAGGACGTGGTCGAGCAGATCCCGTCCGTCGGTGTGGTCGGTGCTCGTCATACGAACACCACATACCTGGCCGGTAAAGAAGATACGCGATCTGATCTAGAGGGTTCTGTGTCCGCTACACGCCTTTTTCACCACGCTGATCGCTTCGTTCGAGTTCGTACTCGTTTGTCACCGTTCCTCGACGCCCACGACGAACAGGGCGAGCACGGGGACGATCTCCAGCCGGCCGATCCACATCAGCCCGATCATCAGCAGCTTCGTCGTGGTCGGGAGGAACTCGTAGCTCCCGAAGGGACCGAGCGGTCCGAGCCCCGGCCCGATGTTCCCGATCGTCGCGAGCGAGGCCGCGAGCGCCTCGGTTCCGGAGAGCGGCTCCCCGATCCGGGTCGTGTCGAGCTCGATGAACACGGCCGCGAGCGCGAACAGGAGGAAATACAACAGCGTGAACACCAGGATGCCGCGGATCACGTCCTCGTCGACGACGTCGCCGCCGAGCCGCACCGGCCTGACGACGTCGGGGTTCGCCGTCGTGTACAGCTCCCGGCGGAGGGTCTTGAGCACGATGAGCCACCGAATGACCTTGATCCCGCCCCCCGTCGACCCCGCGGAGCCGCCGACGAACATCACCAACAGCAGGAAAAACCTCGTCTGGGTGTCCCACTGCGCGAAGTCAGCGGTGGCGAACCCGGTCGAGTTCATCAGCGAGGCGACCTGAAACACGCCCTGTCGGAGCGCGTTCTCCGTGATGCCCTCGGTGAGTCCGCCGATCTCGGTCGCGGGCGCGCCGCCGGAGAACAACCCGACCGCGAGTATCGCCGCGAATCCGGTCACCAGCCCGAGGTACACGCGGAACTCGGTGTTCTCGAACATCCGCGTCGGGTCGTCGCGGAGCACGAACCAGAACAGCGCGAAGTTCACCCCGGCGATCACCATGAACGGGACGAAGACCCACTGGACGACGGGAGAGAACGCCGCGATACTCTCGGCCTCCGGCGAGAATCCACCGGTCGGGAGCGTGGAGAACCCGTGGGCGATCGCGTTGTACAGGTCCATCTCCGGAGCGAGCGGCGTGAGTCCAAGGAGCGCGAGGAGCGCGATCATGGCAACGGTGAACGCGAGGTAGATGAGCCAGAGCGCCCGGGCCGTCTCGACGATCCGGGGCGTGAGCTTCTGGAGTCCCGGCCCCGGGGCCTCGGACTTCATCAGCTCCGCGCCGTTGACCGCCAGCTGCGGGAGGATCGCGACCATCAGCACGATGATCCCCATCCCGCCGAGCCACTGCGTGAGCTGCCGCCACATCAACACGGCGTGCGAGTGCCGCTCGAAGCTGATCTCCCTCGTCGCTGTCGCCCCGGTCGTGGTGAAGCCGCTCATCGACTCGAACAGCGCGTTCACCGGGTGACCGAGCGCTGAGGTGGTCCCGTACCCGGCGATGACGTAGGGGATCGCGCCGATAACCGCGGCCATGAGCCACGCGAGCGAGACGAGCGCCAGCGCGTCCCGCGGCCCGAGGTCGGGCTCGTCGTCGAGCCGTTCGAGCCCGGCGCCGATCGCGACGGCGATCGTCATCGACACCGCGAACGCGATCGCGTCCTCGCCGTAGATCAGCCCCACGACGAGCGGGACGCTCATCGACGCCGAGAGGAGCTTCACGATGCTCCCAGTGTAGCTGAGCGTCGCCCGCGCGTCGACCGTCGTTCGTGTCACGAGTGGACCTCGGGGGTGCCGATGTCCGTCGTAGCTCCCCGGCGAGGCAAGAAGCCGTCGATGGATCTCCGCGGCCGGCGTCGAACGTCCCTCCCCCGCCGACTTGCGAGGCTCACGAGGTCCAGAACGCCCGCGTGAACAGCACGATCACGGGAATGATCTCGATCCGACCGATCCACATCAGGACGATCATCACGGCCCGGGTGCTCATCGGGAAGGTCGCGAACGTCCCGTAGGGGCCGGCGTCGCCGAACGCCGGGCCGATGTTGAGGAACGTCGTCGCCGCGGCGCCGAGCGCCTCGAACTCGCCCACCCGGAGGTCCGCCCGCTCGGCGTCGACGACGATGAACACGGCGAGCAGAAAGAAGATGACGATGCTCAACAGGAGGTACGCGTAGATGTCGCGGATCGCGCCCTCGTCGACCGGCCTTCCCGAGATCCGGATCGGCCGAACGGACTCCGGGTGGATCGCGGTGTAGAGGTTCCGTCGGAACGTCTTCAGCGCGACGAGCCAGCGCAGCGACTTGATCGAGCAGGTGGTCGACCCGACCATCCCGCCGACGAACATCCCCATGAACAGCATGTGCTTCGCGGCGGGCGCCCACTGCACGTAGTCGGTGCTCGCGTACCCCGTCGTGGTCACGATCGACGCGACGTTGAACACGGCGTGTCGGACCGTCCCCTCGGCGCCGAAGGTGGTGTTCGGATCGAGGAACAGGCCGACGGCGACGACCGCCGCGAGCGTCCCCATCACGCCGAGGTAGAAGTGGAACTCCTCGTTGCGCAGGAGCCGCATCGGATCCCCGTTGATGGCGAAGTAGATGAGGATGAAGCTGGTCGAGCCGATCACCATGAACGGGACGACCGCCCACTGGATGAGCGGATGGAACGCGCCGACGCTCTCCGGCTCCGGCGAGAACCCGGCGGTCGCGACCGACGTGAACGCGTGGGCGACGGCGTTGTACAGGTCCATCTGCGGGTCGACCGCGAGCCCGAGCAGGAAGTAGACGGCGACCGCGAGCGCCGTCAGTCCGAAGTAGATCCCCCAGATGAGCTGTGCGGTCTGTGAGATCTTCGGCGTGAGCTTGTTGACGTCCTGGGTCTGCGACTCCGACTCCATGAGCTGTGCCCCACCGACGCCGACCTCGGAGAGCACCGCGGTCGCCAGGATGAGGATACCGAGCCCGCCGAGCCACTGGATCACCTGCCGCCACATCATGACGGAGCGCGAGTGGATCGAGAAGTCGCGCAGGACGGTCGCGCCGGTCGTGGTCAGTCCGCTCATCGATTCGAACAGCGCGTTCACCGGATGGGCGACCGTTCCGACGCCCGCGACGACAAAGGGGATCGCGCCGACCGCGGCGACGAGCAGCCAGATGAGCGCCACCGCGAGGAACGCCTCGCGGGGACCGAGGTTCGCCTCGGGGTCCTGCACCGAGCGGAACGCCGCGCCGAGCGCGAGCGAGACGGCGATGGCCGCGAGGAACGGGACCGGCGACTCGCCGTAGTAGAGCGCGATCAAAAGCGGGAACGCCAGCGGGACCGGGAGGGCCGTAAGGACGTCGCCGGTGAGACCCACGCTCGCCCGCCAGGCGACCCGGATCGTCGTTCTCACGGGCGGCTCATGCCATTGCGGTGATGGAACTCACGCCGTCGGACTCCACGAGCAGGATGACGTGGTCGCCGGGGCGGAGCACGGTGTTCCCGCGGGGGGTGACGAGCGCGTGGTCCCGGGTGATCGCGCCGATCACGAACCGCACGTCGGTGTCGGCGACGATCTCCGAGATCGGCCTCCCGACGAGCCCACAACCCTCGGTGAGTTCGAGCTCCAGGACTTCCGCCTGGTCGTTCTCCAGCACGGCGATGTTCTCCGCGACGCTCTCGTAGGTGAACCGCGTGATCTCCTCGGCGGTGACGGTGCGGGGGTTGATCGCGATGTCGATGCCGATCTCCTCGAAGACGGTGACGTAGTCCGGGCTGTCGACGACCGCGATCACGCGGTCGACGCCGAGCCGCTTGGCGAGCACGGAGATGAGCAGGTTCTTCTCGTCGGACCGCAGCGCTGTGACGACGATGTCGGCCTCGTCGACGTGCTCGCGCGAGAGGAACGAGGTGTCGGTCGCGTCGTGCTCCATCACGACGGTGTTCGGGAGGTTCTCCGCGAGCCACCGCGCGCGGTCCGGATCCTGCTCGATCAGCCGCGGCTTGAACTCCCGCTTCTCCAGCAGCCGGGCCGTCTGATAGCCGATCTCGCTGCCGCCGACGACGACGATCTCGTCGGCGCGGCCGGGGGTCGCCTCGGGCGCGACGGTGGTCGCGAACGACTGGACGCTCTCGGGGCTCCCGATCACCACCGCCCGGTCGCCGACCGCGATGTCGGTGTCGCCGCGCGGGATGACCATCTCGCCCCCGCGAAACAGCCCCACGAACGTGAGCGACTCGAAGCGGTCCGCCTCGGAGACGGTCTGCCCGGCGACGGGGCTCTCCTCTGGGATCTCGAACTCGGCCATCTGGACGAGGCCGCTGGCGAACGGGTCGACGTCGATCGCGGCGGGGAGTCCGATGACGCGGACGATGTTCTCGGCCGTCAGCAGGTCCGTACACACCATGAAGTCGACGCCGAACGCGCCCTCGTTCCCCTCCCACGTCCGGAGGAAGGAGGTGCTTTTCACCCGGGCGATGGTGAACCCGTCGCCGAGGGTCTTCGCGGTGCCGCAGGCGACGAGGTTCGTCTGGTCGTCGTCGGTGCAGGCGATGACCATGTCCGCGCTGCCCACCTCCGCCGCCGTCTGGATCTCGGAGGTCGTGCCGTCGCCGGCGATCGTGAGCACGTCGAGCTCGTACTTGAGCTGTTCCGCGCGGTCCGGGTCGACGTCGACGACGACGACCGTGTGGTCCGACGCGAGGCTCGCAGCGATGCTCGTGCCGACCTCGCCGGCCCCGATGACGACCACATGCATGGACGCAACCAGTCACCGGACCCTCAAGTTCGTTACTATCGGGACCGTTCAGTCCGCCCCGCCGAACGACGAGGGATCGGTCCACTCGTTCCGTCCAGAGACGGTCCGCTGCGGGAACGGGATCGAGATTCCCTCCTCGTCGAACCGCTCCTTGACCGCCTTCACGTAGTCGGCGCGCGCCTTCACGAAGTCGGCCCGCGACGGGTCGTCGATCCAGATCCGCGACTGGAGCCCCACGTAGGAGTCGGCGAGCTCGGTCAGCCGCACCGACGGCCCCGGGTCGTCCATGATCGCGTCGCTCTTCTCGGCCTCCTCGACGATGATGTCGGTCGCCGCCTCGACGTCGTCCTCGTAGTCGATCCCGAAGACGAACTTCAGCCGGAGCGTCCCCTTCGCGACCGGGTTCTTCACCACGTCGCTCGTCAGGGCGTGGTTCGGCACCGTGAGCAGCTCGTTGTCGAACGTTCGGACGCGGGTGACGCGGAAGGAGATGTCCTCCACGATCCCCGAGTTATCGTTCCACTCGATCCAGTCGCCGATGCGGAACGGCCGGTCGGTGTAGATGAACACGCCGGCGACGAAGTTCTTTATCACGTCTTGGAGCGCGAAGCCGATCGCGAGCGTCGCCGCCGCGGCGATCGTCGCCAGCGAGCGCAGGAACCCCTGGTAGCCCGCCGCGCCGAACGCCACCGTCACGCCCGCGAACAGCACGAGGAAGGTGAGGATCTTCTGGAGCGGGCGCCGCGCGTGTTCGTCGAGCCCCTGCCTGTCGAACAGTCTCCCGACGAGCGGCGCGATGACCGCCTTGTGGATCACGTACACCGCCGCCAGCACGCCGAGGAAGATCGCGACGTCGATGGCGATGCCGGTCGCCGGGCCGAGGTACGGCCGCACCGCCCCCGCGACCGCGACGACGTCGGCCGCTCCCGCCGTCCCGCTCATCAATGGAGCACCGCCGTGTTTCCGCGCGTCTCCACCAGGTCGGCGCTCACGGCGTCGGCCAGCTCCTCGGCCAGCGCCTCGGTCGTGGTCCCGCCGCGGGCCGCCCGGAGGAACTTCACCTTCACCAGCTTGGCGTCGTCGAGCTGGTCGGCCGTCTCGTCGACGACCGCGTCGACGCCGTGTTTGCCGACCCAGACGGAGACGTCGAGGTCGTGTGCTTCCTTGCGAAGCTGTTGGTCGCTCATACGCGGTCCAGTCGCCCGCGCGCATTGAAGCTTGATGATCGCGGACGAGAGGTGATTGATGATCGCGGACGATGGATCACGAGCGCGGACGAGGGCGCCGAACCGTGCACTCCGCGGGACGCGTCCGGCGGCACAAAAATTAGATTAGTCTAATCTTTTTCTTAGACCAAAAGTATAATGTGTCGTCCTCGCCAAAGAGACGATAATGAACGCGAACACGAACGGAGACCTCGGCATGTCTCGGCGGCAGTTCGCCGGGATCGGTGCCGGCGCCCTCGCCGGCGGCCTCGCCGGGTGTACGGGGAACGCGGCCGATCCCGGCGGCTCGGGCGACGGGGACTCCGCGGACGGCGAGGGCGGCGACGGGGGAGACGAAGGGGGGTACACGGTCGTCGCGTCCTTTTTCACCTTCTACGACTTCGCCGACGCGCTCGCCGAGGGAACGGAGCTGACCGTCGAGAACCTGGTGCCGACGGGCCTCCACGGCCACGGGTGGGAGCCCGACCCGTCGATCCAGCGCAAGATCACCGACGCCGACGCGCTGGTCCACGTCGGACCCGACTTCCAGCCGTGGGTCGACCGGGCGATCGAGACGCTGGAGTCCGAGTCGACCGAGACGGCGCTCATCAACGTCCGGGACGGCGTCGACCTGATCGACCTCGCTGACTCGCTGACGGAGGACGAGGCGGTCGACGGCGCGAAGGACCCGCACTTCTGGCTCGATCCGCGGCGGGCGAAGGGCGCCGTCGCCAACCTCGCGGACGGGCTGGCTGCGGTCGACGCCGAACACGAGACCACGATCCGGGAGAACGCCGAGGCGCTCGAGGAGGACCTCGACGCGCTCGACGCCGAGTGGCGAGAGGTCTTCGACGCCGCCGAGCGCGACGTGGCGTTCCTCGCCGCGCACAACGCCTTCGCGTACGTCTCGGAGCGGTACGGCGCCACGATCGAGCCGCTGGTGGTGAACCTCGCGGCCGACGGCGACGTCCGCCCGGCCGACGTGCGACGGGCGCAGGAGACGATCGCCGACAACGACATCCGTCACATCGGCGCGGCCGTCTTCGAGCCGATCCGCCCGGCGAAACAGCTGTTAGAGCAGACCGACGTGGAGGCGTACTTCCCGGTGACGCCGTACGCGGGTACCGCCGAGTCGTGGGTGGAGCGCGGGTGGGGGTACTTCGAGATCGCCCGCGAGGTGAACCTCCCGACGTTCCGGATCCTGCTCGGCGTCGAGGACCCCGACGACGTGACGTTCGCCGACTACGGTCGCAACTTCGAGCCATGAGCGCGGGCGACGCGGCCCGGCGCTCCCGGGAGGAAGCGGCGACCGCCGAGGACCCGCTCGTCGAGGCTCGCGGGCTGACGTTCGGTTACGGCGCGGCGCCCGTGATCGAGGGCGTCGACCTCCGGGTCGACCGCGGCGAGTACGTCGGGATCGTCGGCCCGAACGGCTCCGGAAAGAGCACGCTCCTCCGCCTCCTCTTGGGCCTCCACGAGCTCGACGAGGGGACCGCCGAGCTGCTCGGACACCCCGCGCGGGCGTTCGCGGAGCGCGAGCGCGTCGGCTACGTCGCACAGGACGCGACGAGCGGCGAGACGCGGATGCCGATCACGGCCGGCGAGGTCGTCCTCATGGGTCGGTTCCCCCACGCGGGCTTCCGACGCGTGACCGCGGACGACCGCGATCGCGCCCGCGAGGCCCTCGAAACGGTCGGGATAGAGCACTTGGCCGACCGGAAGGTCACCGCGCTCTCGGGCGGCCAGCGCCAGCGGACGTACATCGCGCGGGCGCTCGCCGGCGAGGCCGAGCTGCTGGTCTTAGACGAGCCGACCGTCGGCGTCGACGCCGAGTCGGTCGAGGCGTTCTTCGCGCTCCTCGACGACCTCGTCGCCGACGGGATCACCGTCCTGCTCGTCGAACACGACATCGGCGCCGTCGTCGAGCACGCCTCGCGGGTCGTCTGTCTCAACCGCGAGGTGTACTTCGACGGCGACCCCGCGGCGTTCGTGGAGAGCGACGCGTTGGACCGCGCGTACGGGACGAACCTCCGCCGCGCGGACGGGGGGAGCGACCCGTGATGCCCGTCGTCTCCGCGCCGGGATCGCTCGCGGGCGTCGCCCCGCTCCTGTCGGCACCCTACGACCTCCTCGCGTGGCTCGTCGGGCTGTGGAGCCGCGCGCTCCGGTGGGTCGGCGACGAGCTGGGGATCGCCATGCTGGAGTACGTGTTCATGCACCACGCGTTCCTCGTCGGCGCGCTCATCGCGGTGATGGCCCCGCTGATCGGCACCTTCCTCGTCCACCGACAGCTCGCGCTCATCGGCGACGCGCTCGCGCACACCGCCTTCGCCGGCGTCGCCGTCGGCCTGTTCGTCAACTCGCTGCTCGGCACGGGGATCTCGCCGTACGTCACCGCCGTCGTCGTCGCCGTGATCGCCGCGCTCGCGATCGAGCTCATCTCCGAGACCACCGACGCGTACAACGACGTGTCGATGGCGATCGTGCTCTCGACGGGGTTCGCGCTCGGCGCGGTCCTGATCAGCCTGAACTCCGGCGGGCTCGCCGTCGGCGTCAACCAGTACCTGTTCGGGAACCTCTCGACGGTCTCCCGCGAGAACGCCGTCCTGCTGGTCGTCCTCTTCGCGATCGTCGCCGCGGTCGTCACGGTCGCGTACAAGCAGCTGCTGTACGTCACGTTCGACGAGACGGCCGCCCGCGTCGCCGGGATCGACGTCCCGTGGTACAACCGTCTGATGACGACGCTGACGGCCCTCGTCGTCGTCGGCGCCATGCAGATCATGGGCGTCATCCTCGTCGCCGCGATGCTCGTCGTCCCCGTCGCGGCCGCCGCCCAGATCGCCCGCGGCTTCCGCGAGGCGCTGCTCGCCTCGATCGTGTTGGCGCAGATCGCCGTGGTCGCCGGGATCACGCTGTCGTTCCACTACAACACGACGGCCGGTGGAACCATCGTCCTCGTCGCCGTCGGCGCTTACGTCGTCGCGGTGCTCGCCGGGAAGGCCCAGTCGCGGCGGGCGGGGGACGAGGTCCCCGAACGTGTCGACGACGCCGAGCGGGCGGCAGGCGAGGGCACCGAAGGAACGAGCGGCGACGTCGCCGGGCCGGCGGCGGACGACATTGCCGGGACGGAGTCGACTGACTAGTCCGCCCGTTCCGCCGACTCCTCGCGGAGCCCCCCGTCGAGAGCCAGCCCCACGCGCCCCCCGTACCGGTCCCAGACGACGACGAGCGAGGGGACCAGCAGGATCGAACAGAGGTACGCGTACAGCACGCCGAGCGCGAGCAGCACGCCGAAGTCGCGGAGCAGGGGGATCACCGCGAGCCACAGGACGCCGAGTCCGCCCACCGTGGTGAGCATGCTCCCGGTGAGCGCGCCGCCGGTGCCCGCGATGGTGACGTCGAGGGCCTCGTCGACTCCCCTGCCGGCCTTGAACTCGTCGACGAACCGGTGGACGAAGTGGACGGTGTAGTCCACGCCGAGCCCGATCGACACGGAGAGGATCGGCGCGTTGATCGGCGTCAAGGGAATCTCGAACAGCCGCATCGACCCGACGAGCAGGCCCACCGTGACGAGCACGGGAACGAGGTTGAGCAGGCCGTAGACGGCCCGCCCCTCCAGGTAGGCGTACGACAGCGCGAGGAACACCGCCGTGAGGGCGAACGCGGCGAGCAGGCTCCGGATCGCGGACTCGGTGAGGCGGTCGATCACCGCCTCGTTGACAACGAGCTCGCCGGTCGGCACCGCCTCCAGCGGCGTGCGCTCGGCGAGCGCCCGGACGTTCGCGACCGCCTCGGAGTTGTCGACGCCCGGGCGGATCGTGTAGTCGATGCGGGCGCTCCCGCGGTCGGCGGCGAGGTACCCGCGCGCCTCTCCCTCCGCGGGGGAGTCGAGCAGCGCGTCGTACACCTCGTCGACGTTGCGGTCGGGGACGCCCGTGCCGAGCCGGTCGTTGCGGTCCACGAGCCTCCCGAACTCCTCGTCCTCGGCCGCGCGGTCCTCGATGACGGTGACGACGCTCGTCGCGTCGGCGCGTCGCTCGTCGGTCGTCTCGAACGTGTCCGGGGGGTTGCGCGCGGTCCGGTCGATCAGCTCCAAGGAGTCGTCGTCGCGCACGGACTGGTCGACGTACAGCGTCACGGAGTCGACGAACCCCTGCTCGAACTCCTCTTCGAACAGCGTGATCACCCGGAGGAAGGTGTAGTCGGTGGGCGCGAACGGCTCCGGCAGGCTCGAGTACGTCTCCAGTCTGTCCTCGTCCGGGAAGAACGCCTCCTCGGAGAACTCCGTGTTCACGCCGGTGCCGTACGCGCCGCCGACCGCGCCGCCGACGAGCAGCACCGCGACGACCGCAACGGGGGCGATCCGGGACAGGTCCACGCCCACACGGAGGACGCGACCGAGGCGCGATCCCCCCGACCCGAGCGGGGCCGTGCCGAACTCTGGGATCGGAAGGCGCTCGCGCCACCGGTCGACGAGCACCTTGGCGGCCGGGAGGAAGACGCCGAACACCGCGAGGGTGAAGACGATCCCCGCGGCGGCGACGATCCCGAAGTCGCGGTTCGGCTCGAAGGGGCTCACCACGTTCGAGACGAGTCCGAACACGGTGGTGATCGTGACGAGCAGGAAGGCGATCGAGAGCTGGTCCGTCGTCGTCCGCATCGCGGCCGCGATCCCCACCCCCCCGCCCCGCTCCTCCCGGTAGCGGTTGACGACGTGTATCCCGAAGTCGATCCCGACCGCGAGCAACAGCGGGAAGACGGTGACGAGCGAGTCCGAGAACGGAATCTGTGCGTACCCCATGAACCCGAAGGTCCACAGGAGCGACATGAGGAGCGCCGCGAGCCCGATCGCCATGTCGATCGGGTCGCGGTAGGCGAACACGAGGAACCCGAGGATCAGGAGCAGCGCCGCGGGGAACACGATGATCGCCGTGTCGCTCAGGAGGGCCGTGATCTCCGACTGGAGGATCCCGTCGCCGAAGAGGATCGCGTTCTCGCCCGCCTCGTTTCCCGGGACGGAGTCGACGACCGCGACGCTGCGCGTCTGCAGCTCGGTGACCCGAGCGGTCGTCGCCGCCTCGGGCAGGTCGTAGGTGACGCCGACGATCGCGGCGTCGGCCCGCTGGGCGGTGGGGTTGTAGTCGGTCGACACCTGCGCCTCGACGGCGCCCGCCTCGTCGGCGTCGGCGATCGCCGACCGGAGCTCCGCCGGCGTCGCCTCGGCGACCGCGTCCCGCCGCTCCTCCGGGGTCTCAGCCGCCGGGTCCAGCTGACGGGCGACCGCGTCGGCGTGGCTCGACGTCGACGCCACCCGGAGCGTCGACCGCGACTCCAGCCGCGCCTGCGTCTCCAGGATTCGGACCAACGCCGACCGCGAGAGCACGTCGTCGTCGGTGACGATCAGCTGCCCAGAGGTGGCCGATCCGCCGATGGACGTCTCGAACTCCTCGTCGATGTCGTCGAGGGCGCGCTGAGCGGGGATGTCCTGCGTGAACTGGTCCGCGCCGGCGCTGGTGGTGATCCCCGCCAGTCCGCCGGCGGCGACGACGCTGACGACGAGGAAGACGGCGATCACCGCGGCCGGACGCTCCGTGACCAGTCGGTCGACCCGCTCGACCGCGCGGTCGGCCGCGGTCACGGTCGCCCCCGAGCGTCGCCCCGCGAGCGTTCGAACCTGGACGTCGGGTCGGCCACGGGATCACCGCCGCCGGTACCAGACGGCGACGCCCGCGCCGGCGACGACGACGAGGAGGCCGACGGCGAGCGGGACGACCGGGAGGCCGCCGTCGTCGGTCGGCTCCGTCACCTCGACCGGATGCTGCGTGACGTCGGAGATGCGGTCGTCGCCGCGCTCGTCGTCGTACCGGAAGTCGAGCTCGATCGGGTGCGTCTCGACGCTGGCGTCGGACGCCGCGGTCACCTCGAACCAGATCTCGGTCGACTCGCCGGGCTCCAGCTCGTCGACGAACGCCTCGTCGTTTTCGGCCGACAGCGGGCTGTCGGCGTACAGCCCGGCGTTGATCGACGAGAGCGTCTCGGGCCGCCGGTTGGTGATCTCGAAGGCGATCCGCCGGGTCTCGCCGGCCGGAACGGTGGCGTTGTCGGCGTCGAGGTCGAACTCAGGCTGGCGGGGCGCGACCTCGACGCGCCGGGTCTCGTCGACCGCGACCGTCGCGTCGCCGCTCTCGTACTCGGTGGTGAACCGGAACTGCCGCGGACCGGGGTCGGCGCTCCCGCTCACGTCGGCGTCGAACGAGAAGTCGACCGACTCGCCGGCCGGCACCGCCGGGAGCGCGTACCGGCTCTCCCCGAGAGACACGCGACCGCTCTGGGAGTCCGCGACCAGCACCGCGTCGTCGACGTCGAGCGGCCCCTCGTTGGTGAGCGTCCCGCTGACGTCGCCCGAGTAGCCGACCTCCAGGTCTCCGTCGAGGTCGTCTATCGAGAAGGACTGTTCGCCGATCGGCACCACGCCGGCCCGGGAGGCGGGCGAGGTCGTCTCGACCCCGTCGGCGTCGCGGTAGTCGACCGACGTGACGAGCGCGTACGCGCCGTCGCCGAAGTCGGGCGAGACGGTCGAGTCGAACGTCACGGTGCGGTTCTCGTCGGGCGCCCAGTCGCCGACGAACGACTCCGCGCTCCCCTCGCTCCCGATCACGGCCGCGTTCCCGGTCGACCGCCCGGTGACGACCGCGTCGCGGGCGGTCTCGTCGCCGACGTTCCGCAGCGTCGCGGTCACGTCGCCGTCGCCGCCGACCTGCGCGTCGGTGTCGGTGTCGACGATCGCGAACCGCGCGCCGTCGTCCACGACGATCGTGACGTCGAACTCGTCCGTCTCGCGGCGGTCCTTGTGGTTGTTGAGGCTGGACGACGGGTTCACCTCGTAGGTGTACCGGTAGTCGGCCGTGACCTCGACGTCGTACGAGCCGTCCGGCACGTCGTCGGGCACCGTGACGTCGAGGGGGACGGACACCGGGCCGCCCTCCGTGGGGACGTCGCCGACGGCCGTCTCGCCGCTCTCGACCTCGACGGGCACGCCGTCGTCGTCGGCCTCCAGCGTCAGCCCGCGAGCCGTCGTCACGCGCGGGTCGAGCTCCTTGCCGAAGTCCATCTCGCCCGTGTTGAGGATGTCGACCGTCACCGACTCCCGGCTCCCGCTCGCGACCGTCGGCTGGGAGACGTACACGTCGAGGTCGGGCTCGCCGCGGACCAGTCCGCTCCCCGAGCCGTTCGACTGCGCGACGAGTCCGTCCCCGTCCGCGGGTCCGGTCAGCGCGGCCCGTCCGTCGTCGGTCGCGTCGAGCGCCGCGGCGCCCGTGACGGCACCGGCGAGCGCGACGGCGACGAGCGCGACGGCGAGACCGACGAGAAGGGCCGATCTGACTCCGTCGTTCCGGCTCATCTCGCAGCACCGATTCCGCGCTCGTCGATCTTGGAGGGGTGGTGGGCCGACGGGGGACCGCGGACGGCGTCGCGTCGAGTCATACGGTCGTGTGGGTGGCTGCCGTGTTAAGTGTGTTGAATGAACGTTCAATCAAGAAGCCTATGTGGGTCGCCGCGGTACGTCGCACATGCACGACCCGTTCGCGGCGCCGACCGACACCCGGGAGTCGATCCTCGCGGCCGCGTTCCGCGCGCTCTGTGCCCACGGGTACGCCGACCTCACGATCAGCCGGATCGGCGAGGAGTTCGACAAGAGCCCGTCGCTCGTGTACCACCACTACGACGGGAAAGACGAGCTGTTGGTCGACCTGCTCGGGTTCCTCCTCGACGGGTTCGAGGCGTCGGTGTCGGCGGACGCGTTCGACCTGAGCCCGCGCGAGCGGACGCGCGGTTCCTGACCGCCATCGTCGAGCTGCGCGCGCAGGCCGCCACCGACGACGCCTACCGCGACCACTTCGACCGCAGCGACCGCGTGTTCGAGGCGTTCCTCGAACGGTCGGTCCGCGAGGCGGCCGCCTCACTCGACGCCGAGGGCCGGACCGGTGCCGGCGGCGACACCGTCGCCCCCGCAGAGGTGTCGTCGACGCTCCAGACGCTCGCCACGGGCGGGATGCTCCGCTGGGCGACCACCGCCGACCGCGGCTGGATCGGCGGCACGCAAGCGGGCGCTCGCCGGTACTTGGAGGCGATGCTCCCGCGGGTCGACGCCGAGTCGTGACGATGTGGCGGGGTGCCCGCGGCCGCCGCCCAGGCTCAGCGCTCGGTGACGCCGTCGGCGTCCATCCGCACGACCTCCTCCTCTAACCACTCGCGCAGCCACTTCACGCGCTTGATCCGCTGGTGAGCGATGCTCTCGGCGCTGTCGGAGACGACGCGCTCGGTGTGGTCGCGGGCGCGCTGGAGCACCCGATCGACCATCTTCGCGGCGTCCATGTGCGTGCGCGACTCGTACCCCATGCGCAGCAGCATCAGCACGGCGCCGTTCGCGCCCACCTTGTCGAGGAGGTCCGCCTCCATCAGACACCGGCTCTCCAGGGGCACGTCGGCCAAGTCGCCCGTGTACGAGTGGTCGACGACCGCGCCGCACACCTCCTCGATGAACGACTCCGGGTAGTTGCCGCGGCTCTGGAGGTACTCGCGGGCGACGCGAGCGCCGGCCTCCGCGTGGACGTCCTGTTCGGCCTCCAGCTTCGCGACGTCGTGAAACACCGCGGCCACCCGCACGACGTCGACGTCGGCGCCCTCCGCCTCGGCGATCTCGGCCGCGATGTCGACGACGTTGAGGATGTGGTTGAACCGGTAGTCGGCCGAGTGCCAGGGGTACCAGCGCATCCGACCGCCGTCCTCCTCGCTCTCGACGCTGGCCGCGAGGTAATCCCTCACGAACCGCTTCATCTCCGCGAAGTCCTCGTCGCTCACCTCCGTTTCCTTAATCTCGACGCCCACGGGGACCACCTCGGGCGAAAAACTCGTGATTCATTACCGTAACCGAGGAGCGTTTCGTTCTTAGTCGTTACGACGGGGGCGTTATCCCGCCCTCGACCCTCACGGGCTGCTCACCGGTCGAAGTCGACCTCGACGACGTTCTCGCTCACGTGGAGGTAGGTGATGGGGTTCTCGCCGGCGCCGCCGGTGATCGTGATCTCTTTCCCGGCGAGATCCGGGTCGTACTCCACTTTGGCGTTCCCTTGCGTCTCCAAGGTCCGCGTCACGAACGCCCCGCGAAGGGTGGGATTACCCTTGGTGACGACGTCGGCGTTCGGCGCGTAGACGATCGCCTCAATGGTCGGGTTTCCGTCACCCTGGCTGCCGTCGAGGAATCCCTCTGCGACGTAAAACTGGTTCCGCTCGGCCTCGATGTCTTCGCTCGCGGTCCCGACGTACCCGTCTCCCTGGAAGTCGAGCGACCCGTTGACGTAGTATTTGACGCCGTTGTCACTGTCGTCGAGGACGGTGAGCTCACTGTTGCCGACATTCATGTCGCCGTCGACGACGACCGTGATGTTGCCGTCAGTCGTGTTGAAGTCTACGTCGCCGTCGACGGTCGCCTCGCCATCGACGTAGTACGTACCGGCGCCGAGCGTCCCGCAGTCCTCGAAGCCGGACGACGTCACGCACGACGCGTCGTCGTTGTCGTTCTCGTCCGCCGCCGACTCGACTTCACTCGCGATAAGCGAGTCGGGGGACGGATTCGAGACGCCCTCCATGTACTCCGACTCTCTCAGTTCCTTCTTCTCGTTGCCACGATGTGAGTAGCCGTCGGACTGACCCACCGTGAGAGTCCGCTCGAACCCCACCTCGTCCGGCACCACCAGCCGCGCGGTCGTCGTCCGATTCGCGTCGTCCTTCGTGACGTCGCCGTCGGCGCGCTGGCTGAAGAAGTCGTACCACCCCTCGTAGTAGTCGCTCTGCACCTCGACGACGACCGTCCCGTTTTGCAGGGGGTTGTCGGGCGCGTCGACGGCGTCGGGGTCGCCCGGCGCTCGCCGGACGACGCCGGTCCCGCTCGACGGGGCCGACTCGTCGCCGGTCAGCCGCACGACGGGGAAGGTGAGCGTGCTCCCGCGGTAGTGGTACTCCGGCGGCGAGATCATCCGCCCCTGGCCGTTCTGGGCCGCCCAGACGCCGCCGCCCTGGAGCGCGACGGTCCGGTCCTCGCCGACGTACTCCAGGGTCCCGATCGAGCCGTTGTACGTCTCCACCGTCTCGTTCGGGCGCTCGATCCGCACCGCCACGCGCCCGGCGTCCTCGTCGAGCCGGAGCTGCCCGCCGTCGACGGAGCCGAGGTCGAACCGCCGGGCGTCCGTCTCGCCGAGGGCGACGAGGCTCGACTGGGAGCTGAGCTGCGACATCCCGTTCTCGACGCTCGACGAGCGCGCCTCGTCGGTGACCAGTCCGAGCGCCGCGCCCCCGGTCGCGACGGTGACGGTCACGGCGGCGATCGTGATCCCGAGGAGGAGCACGACGCCGATGACCTCGCTCTGGGCACGCTCGCCGCTGTTCATACTCGGTATCCGTCAGCGAGCTATTTAAACCTCCACCGCTGCCAATCAGTTCTGATACGCCCGGCGTGCTCGTCCCCGAAGCCTTCGGGCGGGGCTACTCCCTCGGCCGGACGCGGCGGGGCTCTTAAGACCGGGCGACCACGAACGAGACGTATGTGGGGCCCCTGGGGTGACGACGAGAAGGCTCGGTTCCAGCGGGCCGCGGGGGTGAACGTCCTCGGCAACGCGGTGAAGATCGCGGTGGAGGGCGCGGCCGGACTGGCGTTCGGGAGCGTGGCGCTGCTGGCCGACGCGGCCCACTCCGTCGCGGACCTCGTCGCCAGCGGGGTCGTGTTCGTCTGGGGCGGGTCGCGGTACGACGCCGCCGACGAGACGCACCCGCACGGCCACCAGCGAATCGAGCCGCTGACGGCGCTGTTCGTCGGAGCGACGATCCTCCTGCTCGGCCTCCTCCTGCTGCGGGAGTCGCTCGCCGGGCTGCTCGGCCCGCACGACGTCGCAGCGAGCCCGGTCCTCGTCGGGGCGCTGCTGTTCGCGCTGGCCGACATGTACCTCCTCTACCTGTACACCGCGCGCGTGAACGCCTCCCTCGGGTCGACCGCGCTGACCGCGCTCGCGGCCGACTGCCTCAACGACCTCTACACGACGGTCGCGGCGCTGGTCGGGGTGTTCGGCGTGTTCCTCGGGTACCCGGTCCTCGACCCGGTCGCCGGCGCCCTAGTCAGCGTCCTCGTCGTGTATCAGGGCCTCGAGATCGCGCGAGAGAACGTCACGTACCTGGTCGGCGCGGCGCCGCCGACCGGAGACCGCGAGCGCGTCACCGAGGCGCTCCTCGATCACCGCGCCGTCGAGGGAGTCCACGACCTGCGGGTGTTCTACGACGGGACCGACCTGGAGGTCGAGGTTCACGTCGAGGTCGACGGCGGGATGACGCTCCGAGAGGCCCACGCCATCGAGACGGAGCTCGTCACGAGCATCCGTGGGCTGGAGGACGTCGGCGACGTCCACGTCCACCTCGACCCCTCCGGGCTCGGCGAGTGGAAGGACGCCGAGGACGCGACCCCCGGGCCGGACGTCTGAGCCGAACATCCCACTTGCGCACCACGGTCGTGCGGGTTTTGTCCCTCGCACCCCTACCGCGGACATGGTGGGACGCCGCTGGCTTGAGATGACGTGGCGCGACGGGCTGTTCCTCCACTGGCCGGTCGATCCCGCGGTCGTCGCCGGGACGCTCCCGGAGGGGCTCTCCGTCGCCACGCACGGCGACGACGCCTATCTGGGGGTCGTCGCGTTCGTGATGGACGACGTGCGCCCCCGCGGAGCCCCGTTCGGGCTCTCGTTCCCGGAGCTCAACCTCCGAACGTACGTCGAGGGAGCGGCCGGTCCCGGCGTCTACTTCTACAACCTCGACGCGGACGACCGGCTCGGCGTGGCGGTCGCCAGGCGGCTGTTCGCGCTCCCGTACTACCGCGCCGAGATGAGCGTGACGCGCTCGACGCCCCGTGGAGGCGACGGTGCCGTCAGCGACGGGGCCGTCAGCGGAGGCGACGGGGCCGTCCGATTCAAGAGCCGCCGGACGCATCGCGGCGTTCCGAGCGCGCGGTTCGACGTCACCTACGAGCCGACCGGAGCGGCGTTCGCGGCCGAGTCGGGGTCGCTCGCGGCGTTCCTCGTCGAGAACTACCGCTTCTACGCGGACGGCAGGAGACTGTATCGAGGCGAGATCGGCCACGAGCCGTGGACGCTGCGGGAGGGGATCGCCGACGTCCGAGAGAACACGCTGTTCGAGGCCAACGGCTTCGAGCGTCCGGACGGCGAGCCGATCGTCCACTGCGCGGAGCCGATCGACGTGAGCGCCGACCGGATCCGGCGATCCTGAGGGCACGACCGGAAGACGACGCTACGGACGTCGACCGGAGAGCCGTGCCTACGGGAACAGTCCCCGGTACTCGTGGGCGCTCGCGGTGCGCTCGAGCGCGAGCGTGTAGGCGGCCGTGCGGAGGTCTGGAAGATCCTTCTCGTCGTACTGGTCGATCGTCTGGTCGAACGCCGTCCCGATGCGCCGTTCGAGCTCGGCGTTCACCGTCGCGAGCGGCCACGAGAACTCCTGGGCGTTCTGGACCCACTCCAGGTACGAGACGATCACCCCGCCCGCGTTGGCGAGGATGTCCGGCACCACCTGGACGTCGCGCTCGGTCAGGACTTCGTCGGCGGCCACGGTGGTGGGACCGTTCGCGGCCTCGACGATCGCCGAGGCGCGCAGGTCGTCGACGTTGTCGGCGGTGATCACCCCTTCGACGGCGGCCGGGATCAGCACGTCGACGTCGAGCGTCAACAGCTCGTCGTTGCCGATCGCGTCCGGGTCGTCCCAGCGCTCGCCGCCGTCGGCCGCTCGTCGACCGTCCGGCGACGCCCGTAGGTCGCCGGCGACGTACTCCTCGATCAGCCCGCCGGCGCCGACGTGTGCGTCGAGCGCCGCGACGTCGAGCCCGTCCGGGTCGTAGGCGGCCCCGCTCACGTCGGAGGTGGCGACGATCCGCGCGCCCGCCTCGTCGAGGAGTTTGGCCGCGTTCGACCCGACGTTGCCGAATCCCTGAACCGCGACGGTCGCCTCCGAGAGGTCGCGGTCGAGGTACTCGAAGAGCCGCTCGGTGACGATTGAGACGCCCCGGCCCGTGGCCTCGACGCGACCGGGAGTCCCGCCGATCTCCAGCGGCTTGCCGGTGACGACCTGCGGGACGGAGTGGCCCTCGTACATCGAGTAGGTGTCCATCATCCACGCCATCGTCTGCGGATTCGTGTTCATGTCTGGCGCCGGCACGTCGGTCTCGGGGCCGATCATCCGGCGGATCCCCTCGGTGTACCGGCGGGTGAGCCGTTCGAGGTCGCGGTCGGTGAGGTCTTTCGGCTCGCAGATCACGCCGCCCTTCGCGCCGCCGTACGGGAGGTCGACGAGCGCCGTCTTCCACGTCATCCACCCCGCGAGCGCCTCGACCTCGCGCTGGGTGACGGTGGGATGGAACCGGACGCCGCCCTTGAACGGACCGCGCGCGCTGTCGAACTGACAGCGGTACCCCTCGAACACCTCGACCTCTCCGGACTCCAGCCTGACCGGGAGCGTGACCTTGAGCGTTCGGTCGGGATACTTGAGCCGCTCGAAGACGCCGTGGTCCACGTCGGCGTACGCCTCTGCGCGGTCCATCTGTGCGAGCATGTTCTCGAACGGGTCGTCGGCCATGGTCGGTCCGACTCTGTCTCCCCTGATATCGGTTTCGGCAATACTTGACTTCGACAGAGAGTAACACACAACCTCGTCCGGAGCGTCGCCCGGGCGGCGGCCGGCGACGCCCGTTCCGCCCGGACTTATACGTCGCCGCGAACAACGGCGACGCATGACACGCGGACACGCGGCGGGGGAGCGCAGATGACGACGCAGTCGCTCCATCCCCGCATCCGGCTCGTGTGGATCCTCCGCGCGGCGCTCGTCGCGGCGGTGCTCTCCGCGCCGTTCGCCGGCGCGTTCTACCTGGGCCGCCTGCCGAGGTGGGCGCCGGTCGCCGCCGGCGCCGCCTTCTTCGCGCTCGGCGCGGTCCACGCGGTGCTCAAGTACCGACGCTGGAGCTACGAGATCCGCGAGGACGCGCTGTACCTCGACCGGGGCGTGGTGACGCAGGTCCGGACGACCGTGCCGCTGGTGCGGATCCAGCACGTCGACTCTCGGCGCGGCCCGGTCGAGCGCGGCGTCGGCCTCGCGTCCTGCGTCGTCTACACGGCCGGCTCGCGCGGCGCCGATGTCCGGATCCCGGGTCTGACGCCCGAGGGGGCGAGCGACCTCCGCGAGGAGCTGAAGCGACTGGCGATCCGCGCGGACGGGGAGGACGCGGTGTGAAGCTCGCGCCCCAGTCGGTCCCGTACCGCGCGCTCCAGAAGGTGTCGGGGTTCGTCGTGATCGCCTTCTTCGTCGCGAACAGCAACGACTGGGGGCTCCCGGCGGCGGCCGCCGCCGGCGGGGCGATCCTCCTCGCCGCGCTCGCGTACGAGACCGCCTACTACCGGCGGTTCGACTACCACCTCACGGACGACACCTTCGACATCGCCTCCGGGGTGGTCTCGCGTCGCGAGCGCGAGATCCCCTATCGCCGGATACAGAACGTCGACGTGAGCCAGAGCGTGATCCAGCGGGCGCTCGGGATCGCCGCGGTCGACCTGGAGACCGCCGGCGGCTCCTCCACCGAGGGCTCGATCCGGTTCGTCACCCCAGAGGAGGCGACCCGCATTCGCCGGGAGGTCCAGCGCCGGAAGTCGAACGCGTCGGCCGGGGGCGTCGAGGGTGCGGACGCGACGGACGGGACGCGCGCGACGAGAGACGCCACCGAGGGGACGGGTGCAATCGAGATCGAAGAGGAGGTGCTGTTCGCCATCTCGCCCGGCGAGCTCGCGCTGGTCGGCGCCCTGTCGTTCGACGGGCGGCTCATCGGCCTGCTCGCGTTCCTGAGCTCGGGGTCGATCCCGGTGCTGTCCGGGTTCATCCCCGAGGCGTCGGCCACGGCGCTCACCGCGACCGCCGTCGTCGCCGTCGGCGCGCTGTTCCTCGTGTCGTGGGCGCTCGGTGCGGGGGTCGCGTTCTCGAACTACTACGGGTTCCAGCTCTCGCGCGCCGGCGACGAACTCCGGTACGAGCGGGGACTGTTCCGGCGGTACAGCGGGTCGATCCCCACCGAGAAGGTCCAGACGCTGACGATATCGGACAACCCGGCGAAGCGCGCGCTCGGCTACGCGAGCCTCTCCATCGAGACCGCCGGCTACGCGCCCGGACAGAACGGCGACCAGGGGAGTCAGTCGGCCGTCCCCATCGCGACGACGGACCGGGTGTACCGGCTCGCACACGAGGTCGAGTCGTTCGGCTCGCCGACGTTCGCCCGTCCGCCCGGACGCATCCGGTGGCGCTACGCGTTCCGCTACGCGGTCGTCGTCGCGGTCGTCGTCGGAATCGGGTTCGCGGTCGACTGGTACGTGGCCGCCGACCTCCCGTGGTACGGTCTCGCGGCGCTCCTGCTCGCGGTGCCGCCGGCCGCGCACCTCAAGTGGAGACACCGCGGCTACTGGCTCGGCAAGGACCACCTCCTCACGCGAAACGGCTTCTGGAGCCGCACGGTGACGGTCGTTCCGTACTACCGGATCCAGACCGTCATCGACAGTCGAACCATCTTTCAGCGTCGCTGGAACGTGGCGACGGTCGTCGCCGACACAGCGGGCGGGAGCTCGCTCGGCGGCGCATCCGCCGCCGCCGTCGACGTCGAGACCGACGACGCCGTCGAGCTCCGCGAGACGTTGCAGGAACGGCTTCAGTCAGCCGTCAAGAGCCGTCGCGACCGACAAGACCGCTTCGAGTGGTTCGAAACCGACGTCAGCGAGAGTGTGAGCGACGACGAGGCGGACGGCGAGGGTGGGAGCCACATCGACGAGACGGGTGTCGACGAGGGCGGGGACGATGCCGACGAGACGGGTGTCGACGAGAGTGACCTCGACGAGACCGACGTGGACATGCGCGAGCGCGATCACCCGGTCTCGGAGGACCGCGACGACGGCGTGATCCGTCCTGACTTCTCCGTGAGCGACCGCGACTACTCGGAGCCGGCCGAGCGGATCGACACCGGGGAGTACGCGGTCGACCGCTTCCCGTCCGACGCGGACGTGGCGCATCGCGAGGAGGGCGGAGCCGAGGGCGACCCGAGCGGTGACGACACGACGCGAGACGAGGACACGACGCGAGACGAGGACACGACGCGAGACGAGGACGAGGGATCGAACGGCGGGGGATCGAACGGCGGGGGAGCGTAGCCGACCGCACTTCCCGACTCGCGCGTGATTAATACGTCTCCGACGCCAACGAGAGGTATGTCCGATCAGCTCGAAACCGCGACGCTCGGCGGCGGGTGCTTCTGGTGTACCGAGGCGGCCCTCGAACTGCTCACCGGCATCGAGTCGGTTACCTCCGGCTACGCGGGCGGCCACGTCGAAGACCCCTCCTACGAGGCGGTCTGCTCCGGTAACACCGGTCACGCAGAGGTCGTCCAGGTGGAGTTCGACCCCGACGTGATCGCCTACGACGAAGTGCTTGAGGCCTTCTTCGAGGTCCACGACCCGACCCAGCTCAACCGACAAGGCCCCGACGTCGGGAGCCAGTACCGCTCGATCGTCCTCTACCACGACGAGGAGCAGCGGCAGACCGCCGCGGCCTACATCGAGGCGCTCGATTCGGAGTACGACGACGACGTGGTGACGGAACTCGAGCGACTGGAGACGTTCTACCGCGCCGAGGAACACCACCAGGACTACTTCGCGAAGAACCCGAACGACGCCTACTGCAGCTTCCACGCGAAGCCCAAGATGGAGAAGGTGCGCGAGAAGTTCGAGGCGAAGGTCGCGAAGTAGGGCGTCTTGGTCTCGGTGACTCGATCTCGACCGTCTCCGGTCGGTCACGTGCCCCTCCTCGACGGCCCTGTAGAAATCCGCTGCTTCAGAGACAGATCGGACTGAAACGGTCGGTGAAGAGGGCGTATTGAGTGTCAAAGATTCTGCCAGATTGGAGAGGTATTCCAATACTCGGGCGAGATACATTGCGCGTATCGGTCACGAATTGATTTATCAATCCAAGACTGAACTACCGGTGTGTCCGAAGGTCAACTCTGCTACGAGCCGATCGGGGTAATTCGAACAGCTTTCGAATCACCGGATGGAATGCCGATCCAACCGGTCGGAGACACTGCTATAGAGGGAACTGTCGAACTCAAAGAAGAGTACGCAGATGGACTACAAGATCTCGACGGATTTACGCATTGTATCTTACTGTATCATTTTCATAAGTCTGACCACGCTGCTCCGCTGAAGGTTGAACCGTTTCTCGATGACGAGCAGCGGGGAGTGTTTGCGACGCGAGCCCCGCAGCGTCCGAATCCAATCGGCCTTTCTGTCGTCAAGATTGAATCTGTCACAGATGAAAGGGTAACCGTCAACGGTATCGATGTCGTCGATCAGACCCCCTTGCTGGACATCAAGCCATTTGTTCCCGAGTTCGACGTTCCATCTGATGTGGATACCGGGTGGCTTACCGCCTCGGAGTCAACGATTCACTCAAAAGAAGCCGACGAACGGTTTCTTTGATACATGCAGCCTCTGTATCTCGCACGGAATTATTGACACAATATAGGCAGATCCGAACCGCGTGTCGGTCTGTGGATCACCTGTATTGACTGCAACAGGTCGAGGCGTATCACCTGCCGAGGCGCTCTACAACGCCACTCGACGTGAGAGCGACGGCAAGTCGCTCAAAAGCCTCAGCCGCTCGCTTATCAGCCGTTGATCGAGGTCACCAGTGAACACCTCCAACGCCCCAGTCGCGAGGACTCGCGCGGCTCGCTGCGCGCTTCGGTCGCTCACGTCGCTCGCTCCCTCCAGTGCTTGCGTCGCCGTGCGTTGTCCTCGCGACTACCCCTTTGAGTCCCACCCGACCACAGCGCAACCGCAGCCTCACGCCTCCCCAGCCTCGTCGCAGGCGCCATCGGCGCCAGCGACTCCCTCGCACGCGCTCCTCGCGCCCGGTGGGCGCTCGGAGGCGCGCGCCACCGCAGAATTCGGGTGTGGATGCACGTGATTCGGGTGTGAAGGCACGTGACCGTCGTCACCGCTCCCGACCCCGTCCGTCCGGCAACCCTGCTCCGGAACGGTAGACCTTTGCCGCCGCCGGTGCGAGCGGGCGTATGGTCTCGCTGGGACTGGTGGTGGCGCGGTTCAACGACTCCGTCACGGGGCCGATGGCCGAGGCCGCCCGCGAGGCGGCCGCCGACCGCGACGCCGTCGTCGTCGACGAAGTGAGCGTGCCGGGGGCGTATGACAGCCCGCTGGCAGCCGACCGGCTCGCGCGTCGGGACGACGTCGACGCCGTCGCGGTCGTCGGCGCCATCGTCACCGGCGACACCGACCACGATCGCGTCATCGCGAACGCGACCGCCGAGGGCCTCACGCGGGTGAGCCTCGACCGCGACACCCCGGTCACGTTCGGCGTGAGCGGCCCGGGGATGTCCGGCGCAGAGGCGCGCGAGCGGATCGACAAGGGCGCGGCGGCGGCCGACGCCGCGATCGACCTGGCGAGGGAGCTCGAATGAGCGGCGGAGACGACACACGAAGCACACGACAATGAGCGACGCATACGACTTCTCGGACCGGATCGGACGCGTAGCACCCAGCGCGACGCTGGCGATATCGAACCTGGCGGCGGAAAAGGAGGCGGAGGGCGCCGACATCGTCGACCTCTCGGTGGGCGAGCCCGACTTCGACACGCCCGGGAACATCGTCGAGGCCGGCAAGGACGCCCTCGACGCGGGTCACACGGGCTACACCTCTTCGAACGGGATCCCGCAGCTCAGGGAGGCGATTGCGGCGAAGCTCCGCGGCACCGGGATCGACGCCGAGGCGGACGAGGTGATCGTCACCCCCGGCGGCAAGCAGGCGCTGTACGAGACGTTCCAGACCCTGATCGGTGAGGGCGACGAGGTCGTCCTCCTCGACCCCGCGTGGGTCTCCTACGAGGCGATGGCGAAGCTCGCGGGCGCCGACCTCTCCCGCGTCGACCTGTCGCCGCACGGGTTCCAGCTCGAGCCGGCGCTCGACGACCTCGCGGAGGCGGTCTCGGACGACACCGAACTGCTCGTCGTGAACTCCCCGTCGAACCCCACGGGCGCGGTCTTCTCCGAGGCCGCGCTCGAGGGCGTTCGCGACCTCGCGGTCGAGCACGACGTCGCCGTGATCTCCGACGAGATCTACGAGCGCATCGTCTACGACGCCGAGCACGTCTCGCTCGCGAGCCTCGACGGGATGGCCGACCGTACGATAACGGTCAACGGCTTCTCGAAGGCGTACTCGATGACCGGCTGGCGGCTCGGCTACCTCCACGCGACCGACGAGTTCGTCGGGCAGGCCGGCAAGCTCCACTCGCACTCCGTCTCGTGCGCGGTCAACTTCGTCCAGCGCGCCGGCGTCGAGGCGCTCGAGAACACCGACGAGTCCGTCGAGGAGATGCGGCGGGCGTTCGCCGACCGCCGCGACCTCCTCGTCGGCCTGTTCGACGAGCACGGGGTCGACGTCGACGTCGGCGACGGCGCCTTCTACATGATGCTCCCGCTCGACGACGACGACGCCGACTGGTGTGAGCGCGCCATCGAGGAGGCCTCGGTCGCGTGCGTCCCCGGAAGCGCGTTCAACGCGCCCGGCTACGCCCGGATCTCCTACGCCGCGAGCGAGGCGCGCCTCCGCGAGGCGGTCGACCGGCTGGTCGCGAACGACCTCCTGTAGTCGGTTTCACGCAGGTCTCGCACATTCCGTCCCGGAACTCGGCCGTACTCGCCGGTGAGATTTTATATAGCCGTGGGGAGGGTTGTCTTAGTGACGAGATGTACAAGCACATACTGTTTCCCACGGACGGGAGCGACGGTTCGGAGGCCGCGATAGCACACGTACGGGAGATCGCCGAGGCGTTTGACGCGACGGTTCACGTGTTACACGTCGTCGACACGCGTCAGTTCACGCTCGGGATGGGCGGTAACTACATCTCCGGGCCCAAGGGCTACGCGCGAGACGGGCCGACCATAGACGATCGGAAGCGCGAGCTCGAGGAACGCGCCACGCCGTTCGTCGAGGAGCTCGCGGCCGATTTCGAGGGGATCGACACGGTGTCCGCCGTGAGAGCGGGCAACCCGCACAAGGCCATCCTCGAGTACATCGACGAGAACGACATCGACCTCGTCGTGATGGGTACCGAGGGCCGTACCGGCGTCGAGCGCTACCTGCTCGGCAGCGTCTCCGAGAAGGTCGTGCGGCTGGCCGACCCGCCGGTGGTGACTGTTCGGGCCCACGCAGACGGGGAGTGACGTCGGCCGGTCGCCGCTCGTCACCGGCCGGTCGGCGGCTCGATCTCGGCCGGTCCGCCGTTCCGAAACCCTTACTCCCGGTCCGTCGTACCCCCACGTATGACAGACACCTCGGATCCGGGCGGCGAGTCCGCCGTCTCCGACGACGACGGCGCGGACGATTCCGCCCCCGCCGTCGACGCCGCCGAAGTGGAGCACGTCGCGGAGCTGGCCCGCGTGCGTCTCGAGGAGGGTGAAACGGAGACGTTCGCCGACCAGTTCGCGGAGATCCTGGAGTACTTCGAGGCGCTCGACGAGGTGCCGAACCTCGACCGCGAGGAGGAGCTCGTCAACGTGATGCGCGAAGACGAGGTCGAGGCGGGACTCACCCAGGCGGAGGCGCTCGCGAACGCCGCGGAGACGGAAGACGGCTACTTCGTCGGGCCGAAGGTGTCGTAGATGGCCGCCGACTACAACCTCTTCATCACGGAGGCGACGATCGGGGGCGACGACGGCGCCGACGGTCCCCTCGCGGGCGCGACGGTGGCGGTCAAGGACAACATCTCGACCGAAGGGGTCCGGACCACCTGCGGCTCGGAGATGCTCGCCGACTACGTCCCGCCGTACTCCGCGACGGTCGTCGACCGGCTGACCGAGGCGGGCGCGACGATCGTCGGGAAAGCGAACATGGACGAGTTCGGGATGGGGACGACGACGGAGACCTCGGCGTTCGGCCCCACCCGGAACCCCGTCGATCCGGAGCGCGTCCCGGGCGGCTCCTCCGGCGGATCGGCGGCGGCGGTCGCCGCGGGCGAGGCCGACCTCGCGCTCGGCTCCGACACGGGCGGGTCGGTGCGCTGTCCGGCGGCGTTCTGCGGCGTCGTCGGGATCAAGCCGACGTACGGGCTCGTCTCGCGGTACGGGCTCGTCGCGTACGCGAACTCCCTCGAACAGATCGGGCCGATCGCGGAGACCGTCGAGGAGGCGGCCGCCGCGCTCGACGTCATCGCGGGCCCGGACCCGAACGACGGGACCACCCGCGACCTCGCCGACGTGGAGGGCGCCGACCCGGACGCGAGCTACGCCGCGGCCGCCGACGGCGACGTCGACGGGCTCGCGGTCGGGGTCCCCACCGAGCTCTTCGAGGGCGCCGACGAGCGCGTCGTCGAGGCGGTCGAGGCCGCGATCGCGGACCTGGAGGACCGGGGCGCGGAGACCACCGAGATCTCGCTGCCGTCGGTCGAGCACGCGGTGCAGGCGTACTACGTGATCGCGACGGCGGAGGCGTCCTCGAACCTCGCGCGCTTCGACGGCGTGCGGTACGGGAACCGCGCCGAGTCGGACGGCAACTGGAACGAGTCGTTCGCGGCGACGCGCGAGGAGGGGTTCGGCGCGGAGGTCAAACGCCGGATCCTCTTGGGGACGTACGCGCTCTCGGCGGGCTACCACGACAAGTACTACCGGAAGGCGCAGGACGCCCGCGCGTGGGTCCGACGGGACTTCGAGGAGGCGTTCGCGGAGGTCGACGTGATCGCGTCGCCGACGATGCCGGTGCTCCCCTTCGAGCTCGGCGAGCGCCTCGACGACCCGCTGCGGATGTACCTCGCGGACGCGAACACGACTCCCGTCAACCTCGCGAACCTCCCGGCGGTCTCGGTGCCGGCCGGCGAGGCAGACGGGCTCCCGGTCGGGCTCCAGCTCGTCGGGCCGAAGTTCGACGAGGAGACGGTTATCCGCGCCGCGAGCGCGGTCGAGGACGCCAGCTGACGCGCCGTCGACGGTCGTTAATCCGAGTAAACCCGCGTTGAACGTCTCGGTCGGTTATGTGCCTCCCGTCCCTTCCCCCGAGCGCGTATGACCGAAACCGAATCCACGACGGACGCGTTCGATCGCGACGCCGTTCGCTCCGCCAGCCGGGTCGCCATCGCGGCGCTCGCGCTGGTGGGCGTGTCGTACCTGTTCACGCTGCTTCCGGGCGTCGACCGCTTGGTCCCGCTGACGCCGGTTACCTTCGCCGCGGTCGCCAGCGCGGTGGTGACGGCCGCGGTCGTGGCGCTCCTCCTGTACGCCGCGCCGAAGGTCGCCTCGCTGACGCGCGCGGCCCTCCACCGGACCGACGCCGCGATCCACGTCGAGCGGATCGCGGAGAACGGCGGCGCCATGGCGCACTGGCTCGTCGTGCTCGCGGCCGTCCTGGTCGCGCACCGCGGGTTCGCGGGCGTCGTCGTGCCGCTGATCGACGGGTTCGCGTGGGCGTACGACGCCGCCTTCCTGGTCGCGTCGTTCGTCCCGCTCGTGTTCGTCGTCGCGCGGCTGACCGTGACGGTCGACCCGCTCTCTGAGGTCGTCGCGGACCGCGTCGCCGGCAGCGAGTCCGCCGACGAGACGGACCACGACGCGGCCGCACCCGACGCTCAGCCGGCCGGCGGCGACCCGGACGACTCGGCGGCCGCGAGCCCCCCTGGCGACGACGAATCGCTCGCCGGCTCGGTCGACGACCGCTGGTCCGCGGCCGGCGGCGAGAAGAGCGGCACGACCGGCGACGCGACCGACGACGCGACAGGCGGCGACGCGACAGACCGTGACGCGACAGACCGTGACGCGACAGACCGTGACGCGACAGACCGCGACGCGGCTGGCTCCTGACGCGATCCGGAACGTCCATACCCACTCCGTCGAACGGGCACGTATGGCGCTGACCGACGAGGAGCGGAGCCGGCTCGCCGACATCGTCCGGCTCCAGCCGACGAAGAACGGCGAGCTGCAGGAGGCGTGGGGGCTCGACAGCGGCAGCGAGGTCCATCAGTACCTGCAGAACCACCTCGAGGAGTACTACTACCGCGACGACGACAGCCTGATCCGGTCGACGGCCGAGGCGAACGACCTCGTCGACGTCGAGCCCGGGATCGAGGCGGACGCGGTGGCGAAGGGCGACGCGCCGGAGGCGATCCGCGTCCCCGAGCTGGTCGCGCAGGTGTTCGAGGTCGTCGCGGGCCCCGACGAGCGCTCGCAGTCGGTCGTCAGCGTGCTCAACGCGGTCCGCGAGGCGTTCGGCGTCGACCCCGAGGTGGACGAGGTGCGGCGCGCGCTCCGGACCCTCGAACGCAAGAACGTGGTCGAGGTCGTCTACCGCACCGTCCCGACGTTCAGGCTCGCCGTCGAGCGCGACGAGATAACGGTCGAAGTGAGCGAGTAGCCACGCGCCCGGAAGTGAGCGAGTAGCCACGCGTCCGGCGTCGACACCGGCGCTCCGGTTGGGTTCCAATCGATATAAGAACGGGGGGACGAAACGGAGGGACAATGGATCTCGGTTCGCGAGACGCGTTCGCCCGGATGGGGACCCTGGGCATCGAAGAGGAGTTCTACATCGTCGATGCCGACGGCCGCCCGACGTCCGGAACCGACGACCTCGTGTACGGCCGGGACCCGCCGAGCGAGGTGCCGGAAGGGTTCGACCACGAGCTGTTCAAGTGCACCATCGAGGCGCAGACGGAGCGCATCGAGGACCCGGCCGACGCCGAGGACGCGCTCTCGACGGTGCGGGGGGCGCTCGTCGACCACGCGGCCGCCGACGGCTACCGGATCGCCGCCGCGGGGCTCCACCCGGCGGCGAAGTGGCGGGAGCTGGACCACGTCGAGAAGCCGCGGTACACGTCGCAGCTCGACCGCATTCAGTACCCGCAACACCGCAACACCACGGCGGGGCTCCACGTCCACGTCGGCGTCGACGACGCGGACAAGGCGGTGGCGGTCGCCAACCGGCTCCGCTGGCACGCGCCGGTGCTGCTCGCGCTGTCCGCGAACTCCCCGTACTGGAACGGCTTCGACACGGGGCTGGCGTCGGCCCGCGCGAAGGTGTTCGAAAACCTCCCGAACACCGGAATCCCCTCGGCGTTCGACGACTTCGACGCCTTCCAGCGATACGAGCGCCGGATGGTCGAGACGGGCTCCATCGCCGACCGCGGCGAGCTCTGGTTCGACGTGCGCCCCCACACCGGTCACGGCACGGTCGAGGTGCGTTCGCCGGACGCCCAGCGCGACCCCGCGGTCACCCTCGCGCTGGTCGAGTACGTCCACGCGCTCGTGTGCGACTACGCCGAGCGCTACGAGGACGGCGAGTCCGCGCCGGCGCTCCGCCGCGAGCTCTTAGACGAGAACAAGTGGCGCGCGATCCGCCACGGTCACGACGCCGCCTTCGTCGACCGCAGCGGCGAGGAGACCGTCTCGCTCGGCGAGGTCGTCGACCGCGAGTGCGACCGGCTCGGGGTCTCCGGGATCCGCGAGGTGTACGAGGCCGAGAGCGGCAGCGAGCGCCAGCGGCGCCTCCGAGTGGAGTCCGGACTCGACGCGCTGTGTGCGGACCTGATCCTGTCGCCGTAAGGGGGAACGGGGCCGACGGGTCGTCCGATCGCCCCGAGTTCCGTCGGAACAGAAGCGACGAGAAACGCTTTTGGGCGCGCGGACCCCACTCTCGACCATGACCAGCGACGAGTTCGACGACGACCCCGCCGCCGATTCCGACGACGGCGGCCGTCTCGAGTCGGAGGAGGGAGGAGACGAGTCGCCGACCGAGCGGACCCGCGAGGAGCTTCGCAAGACGAAAGAGCGGCTCGGGGAGGGCGCCGACAGGGCGGTGAAGGGGTTCGACGACAACGTCGTCGACCTGCTGGCGTGGCTGCTCGACACCGAGACGCGGGCCCGGATCTACGTCTATCTGCGAGACAACCCGAAGAGCACGAGCGACGAGATCGCCGACGGGACCGGGCTCTACCCGAGCACCGTCCGCGAGGCGCTCGCGGAGCTGCACGACGAGGGGACCGTCGACCGCGAGAAGCGCGAGGCGAGCGGCGCCGGCAACAACCCCTACGAGTACGAGGCGATCGCGCCGAGCGACCTGGTCAGGGGCGTCGTCGGCGACGTTCAGCGCGAGCTGAACGCCGTCTTCAACCTCGACCGCCGGCTCGGCGGAGAGTCTCCCGACGGCGACGCGGAACCGGTGCACATCTCCGTGGGTGACGACGATGGTGAAGGGACGAGCGCCGAGGACGAAGGCGAGCACGAGCCCGACGACGAGGGCGAATCCAGCGGCGGAGACGCGTCTGACGACGAGGGGCGATAACCCGACGACGAGGGGCGATAACCCGACGTCGACGGTCCAGCTTCGCGACAATTTAAGTTCCGCCCGCGCAACCGATCGTCATGAACGTCGCGCTTGGTGGCACGTTCGATCCCGTTCACGACGGCCACCGGAAGCTGTTCGAACGGGCGTTCGAGCTGGGGGACGTGACCGTCGGACTCACCTCCGACGAACTCGCGCCGGAGACCCGACACGTCGAGCGCTACGTCCGCCCGTACGAGCGCCGCAAGCGCGACCTCGAGGCCGAGCTCGCCCCGCTGGCCGAGGCGCACGGACGGGAGTTCTCGGTCCGCGAGCTCACCGAGCCGACGGGCATCGCCGTCGAGCCCGAGTTCGACGCGCTGATTGTCTCTCCCGAGACGAAGGCGGGCGGGGATCGGATCAACGAGATACGCCGCGACCGGGGTCACGATCCCCTCGACCTCGTCGTGGTCGATCACGTCCCGGCCGAGGACGGCGAGCGCATCTCCTCGACCCGCATCGTCGCCGGCGAGATCGACGAACACGGTAACCTCACGCCCGACCGCGAAGGTCGCGGCGCGACGCGCCCAGAATGACGACCAGTCGCCTCGCCGGCGTCGCGCTCGGGGAGACGGGGTTCGAGCGCGCGGCCGTCTGGAGCGCCGTCGGCTTCGCCGTCTCGTACGTCGCGTTCGACGTCGTCGCGCTCGGCGCCGCAGTCACGAGCGGAACCGTCCCCGACGTCGCCGCCTCGGTCGCCGCGACCCTCGCCGCGGTGACCGCGGTTGGCACGGCCGCGTTCGCCGCGGTCGGCGCCGGCGCACTCCCCGTGGTGCTGCTCGCCTACGGCCCCCTCGCGGCCGTGCTCCTGCGAACCATCGGACCGGCGCCCTACGCGGTCCCCCTCAGCGACCCCCTCCCGTTCGCGGTCGCGGTCGCCGAGCCCCTCGGCGTCGCCCTCGCGGCCGCGGTCGCGGTCGGGCTGGCGGGATACGCGGCGGGTCGGGTCGTCGCCGGCGCCGGCGGCGAAGGCGACGGCGGAACGGCCGAGTCGTCCGCCGCCACCGCGAACGGAGACGCCGACGCGAGCGACTGACGCGAACACAGGCACGAACCCCGGACGCGAAGACTGACCGACCGACGAAGCCGAACCGCTACTCCTCGTCCAGCGTCCCGTTGAGCACCTTCGCCGCGACCAGGACCGGGTCCCACACGGGGCTGAACGGGGGCGCGTACGCCAGGTCGAGCCGCTCTATCTCGGGGAGGGTCATGTCGGCGTCCAGCGCGGTCGCGAGCGTGTCGATCCGGATCGCGGCGCGGTCGGGACCGACGATGCTCCCCCCGAGCAGCCGCTCCGAGTCGCGGTCGGCGACGAGCGTCACGTCGGTCGGAGCCGCACCGGGGTAGTAGCCCGACCGGGAGCCGGCGGTGACCGTCTCGCGAACCGGGTCGAAGCCGGCCTCGCGGGCCGCCTCGTCCTCGACGAGGCCGACGCGACCCGCCTCCATCTCGAACGCCTTCACGACCGCGGTTCCGGCGATGTCGCCCACCCGCGAGGGGTCGCCCGCGACGGTGGCGCCGATCGCCCGCCCGGCGCGGTTCGCCGTGAGCCCGAGCGGCATCCACGCGACCGCGCCGGTGACGGTGTGTCTTGCGGTCGCGCAGTCGCCGGCGGCGTACACGTCCGGGAGGCTCGTCCGACCGTACTCGTCGGTGCGGATCGCGCCGCCCGGCCCGACCCCGACGCCGGTCCCGGCGAGCAGCTCCGTGTTCGGTTCGATACCCACGCCGACGATCGCGAGGTCGACGGGGAGGTCCTCGGCGCCGTCGCCCCCGTCCCCGCCGAACGTCACCGCCTCGATCCGGTCGTCGCCGACGAGGGCGTCGACGGGGGTCCCCGTGTGGACCGTCACGCCCGCCTCGACGAGCGCCGACTCGACGCGCTCGCCGACCGCCTCGCCGAACGGCGGGAGCAGGTGCGCGGAGCGCTGGAAGAGGTGGACGTCGAGCCCGCGGCCGACGAGCGCCTCGGCGGTCTCGACGCCGACGTAGCCGCCGCCGACGATCGCCGCCGTCTCGGGGGCCGGCATGGCGGCGTTGCGCTCGACGCGCTCGCGGTCGACGGCGCTGACGTCGGCGCGGGCCGGGTCGTACGCGTCCGGCTCGGCGACGTAGGCGTCGATCGCGGCCGCGGCGTCCATGTGGTGGAGGGTGAACGCGCCGTCGATCCCGCGCACGTCGAACGGGCCGGTCGTCGCGCGCCCGCCGGTCGCGACGAGGAGGGCGTCGTACGGCTGATCGAGCGAGTCGCCGTCGGCGGTCTCGACCGCGACCGTCTTCGCGTCGGGGTCGACGGCGACGACCTCGTGGTCGCGCCGGAGGTCGATCCCGCGCTCGTCGACCTCGCTCGGGGACAGCGAGAGGAGGTCAGACATCCGCTCGACGCGGCCCTCGATGAAGTACGGCATCCCGCAGTAGGCGTAGGAGATCCACCGGCCCTTCTCGAAGACGATGACCTCGCTGTCGGGGGCCTCCCGGCGGAACTTGCTGGCGGCGCTGAGGCCGGCCGCGTCGGCACCGACGACGACGAAGGGGTCGGACATGGACGCACCGACGGCGGGAGGTCACAAAAAGGCACGCTGGCGGTGCGGAGCGCGCGCCTCGTCGGAGAGCGTCGACTGCGGTGCGACGCCGGCCGGTTACGCGTCGCCGTCGGGGTCGTCGGGGTCGTCGGCCAGCCGCGCCAGCGTCTCGCGGGCGTTCTCGACGGCCGCCGCCTTCTTCGCCGGGTACGCCTCGACCTTGGCGCGGACGGTGATCCCGGGGCCGAGCCGGACCTCGCCGCGGAACGCGGCCTGCTTGTCGACCCGGAGGAACAGCGCGCAGTTGTCGTCGACGCGCTGGTCGAGCTCGTCGATCACGCGGTCGACGTCGTCGAGGTCGGCGAGCGCGTCGAGGACGTGGCGCATCCCGTCGGCGTTCTCGATCCGCGCGGAGAGGACGACGATGCGGTCGCCGTGGTGGCCGACGTTCTCGACGCGGTCCAGCTCGGCGTCCTCGGGAAGGAACGTGCGGAGGGCGTCCGCGACCCGCTTCTCGTCCTCGGTGGCGTACGCGAACGCCCGGAGGTCGACGTAGTGGAAGGGGACTGTGGGCATGCGGGTCGGGAAAAGGGGTCGGTTACTCCTCGCTCTCGACGAGGTCGAGCGCGTCCTCCGGGACGCCCGTCTCCTGCCCGTCCTCGAAGCTGACGGTGTAGGTGGCGTCGCCGAACATCGTCTCCATCACCTGCGTGATCGTCCCCGCCTCGCCGTCGTACTCGCTGTGTTTGTCGTGGAGCACGACCTCGTCTTCCTTCTCGAAGCTCATGGGCTCTCGTTCCGGTGGGACGGTTAAAAGCTCGCGGATCCGGAGCGGCGAAGCGCGAACGAGCCGACCCGGTTCCCGACGGTCACGCCGCCGCGAGCAGCACGGCGGCCAGCGACACGACCAGGACGACGCCGACCGCGACGGAGACGAGCGCGCTGTCGACCGCGAGCGCGATCGCGACTCCGACGGCGACCGCGACGAAGCCGAGGACCGCCGCCGGGAGCCCGCCTCGCTGGACCAGCCGATCGACGGCGTTCGCGGCGCGCTGTGCGGGCGGGACCTCCGGCGGCCGCTCCGGCGGCTTCGCGAGCGCCTCGTCGACGACGACCTCCTCGCGGGCGGCCTCCGGCGGCGGGTCGAGCCGCACGTCGACGTACCGCGTGTTCGACCCGTAACCGGTGACAATCTTCAGCTTCCCGCGGACCGGCTCCTCGACGTCGGCGACGGCGACGTGAACCCGTCTGGTCGACTCGTCGTCGACGAAGTGGTTCGCCTCGTCGATCGCGCAGACCCGGTCGAGCGCCTCGTCGAAGTGGAGGTGGACGTGCGTCGATCGACCGAGGTTCTCGAGCGCGATCGAGAACGGACCCGTCGCTTCGAACCGATCGGGTGCCCCGATCGCGTGAACGGCGTCCCCGTTCAGTTCGAGGGAGAGTGTCGGCACGTATGGGTCGACGAACTCACACTAAAAAAAGATGCAGTACGATCGCGGGCCGACGCGACGCCGCGCGGCGCGGTGCGACCCGCAACTAGGCGCTCGCTTCGCCTCGCATGTCCGGCGGCAGGAGGTTCGGGATCCCGTCTTCGATCGGATAGGTCTCCCCGCAGTCGGTGCACGTGAGGGTGCCGGCGAGGATCTCCTCGTCGTCCCGCTCGTCGACGTCCAGGTCGAGATCGGCCTTGTCGAGCGGGCAGCAGACGACGTCCATCAAGGATTCCTTCATACCACCGCGTTCGCGAGGACCGGTAAAAAAGCGTGCGGCTCTGGCTCGGCGGGGCGAGCGCGGCGACCGGCGGGCCCTCCCCTCGGTCCGCCGATCGATGACAACGGCTTTGCCGGTCCGCCGCGCTCGACGACGTATGGGGATCCCGTCGGAACGGATCGAGCGGCTGTCGACGCTCGCCCGCGAGGCGGTCGTCGACGGCGAGTACGACCGCTCTCGCGAGTACGTCGCGCTCGCACGCCGGATCGCAGAGCGGAACCGGTGCGGCCTCCCCGCCGAGTTCTCCCGGCGCACCTGCGACGACTGCGACGTGTACCTCCGTCCGGGGAAGACGAGCCGCGTCCGGCTCCGCCCCGGCCGCGTCGTGGTCCGCTGCCGCGAGTGCGGGTCGACGGCGCGGTACCCGTTCGACTGACGGGCAGGGGCTCCGTCGCCCAGCCCTCACGTCGTGATGCCGCCCAGCCCTCACGTCGTGACGCCGCCCCGCCGCGGTCCGCCGCCGGCGACACGCTTTATCATCCGGCGACGAGAGGGGCGCGTATGGACTATCGACGGCTCGGCAACACCGGACTGCGCGTCTCGGAGCTCTGCTTCGGGACGTGGCGCTTCGGGCGGGAGACGAACGGCGTCGTCGAGACGGGCCGCGAGGAAGCCCACGAACTGCTCGACGCGGCCGCCGACCACGGGATCAACTTCGTCGACACCGCCAACGTGTACGGGACGCCGCACGGGACGAGCGAGGAGTACGTCGGCGAGTGGCTCGCGGAGCGCGACCGCGAGGACTACGTGATCGCCTCGAAGGTGTACTTCCCGTTCGACGGGCGCGGCGAGCCCGGCCCCAACGACTCGGGACTCGGGCGCAAGCACGTCCGCGCGCAGGTCGAGGGCACCCTCGACCGCCTCGACACCGACTACCTCGACGTCTACTACATCCACCGCTGGGACGAGGCGACGCCGATCGAGGAGACGATGCGCGTCCTCGACGAGCTCGTCTCGGAGGGGACGGTCCACTACCTCGGCGCGTCGACGATGGCGGCCTGGCAGCTGACGAAGGCGCTGTGGACCGCCGACGCCAACGACTACGCCCGGTTCGACGTGGTCCAGCCGCTCCACCACGCGGGCTACTACGAGGACGTCAAGGAGTACCTCGACGTCTGCGTCGACCAGGACATCGCCGTCTGCCCGTACTCCCCGCTCGCCGGCGGGTTCCTCACCGGGAAGTACGAGCGCGCCGACCCGGACGACCCCGAGACGGTGATCGCGCCGGACGGCTCGCGCGCCAGCTTCGACGACCGCTTCGAGCGGTTCTACCTCTCCGAGCGCGGCTGGGAGGTGCTCGACGCGGTCCGCGAGGTCGCCGCCGAGCTCGACGCGACCCCCGCGCAGGTCGCGCTCGCGTGGCTCACGGAGTGGGACGAGTTCACCTGCGTCCCCATCGTCGGCGCGCGAACGACGGACCAGCTGGCCGAGAACGTCGCCGCGGCCGACCTCGACCTGTCCGACGGGCAGTGGGACCGGATCATGGACGCGCGGTACGCGCCGGACGGGACGCTCTGGGGACACTAACCGGGAGAAACGGAGGAATCCGCGCTACGCCTCGAAGTCGGGGAGGTCGTCCGGCGCCTCGAACTCCGCCTCCCAGTCGATGTACTCCGCTTTGAGCGTCTCACAGACGATCTGGCCGAGCTCCGTGAGCCCCGCGTTGATCGCCGAGACCGTTCCCCACGAGTCGAGGTCGGGGTGGAGGTCTCGCTCCTTCCAGTCCTCCGGGAGCCCGGGGGCGTGGTAGCCGACGCGGTCCGCGAAGTCGTCCCAGAAGAAGTCGAACCGGGAGACCAGCCCGAGGTCGACGGCGATCCGCCAGTCGGACTC
Organism: Halorubrum sp. AD140; assembly: GCF_034497445.1. Taxonomy (NCBI): domain Archaea; kingdom Methanobacteriati; phylum Methanobacteriota; class Halobacteria; order Halobacteriales; family Haloferacaceae; genus Halorubrum; species Halorubrum sp. AD140. The sequence continues at coordinate 5,378 of NZ_JAXRUU010000004.1, read as the reverse complement.
GTCCATGTCGCTGCCGGCCGCCCACTCCTCGAAGGCGTCCTCCCACGCCCCCTCGCGGAGGAGCGCCTCCAGCTCGTCGCGGCGGTACTCGCCGCCGGCGACCTCCGCGTCCTCGTACTCGTTCGGGTCCACGGCGGCGAGTTCGGGCGGCTCCGGCGGGTCGACGTCGAGGCTCATGCGTCTCCCTCCGGGCCGGCGACTCAAAACGGTACGGGAGCCGGGTCGGCGGCGCGGTGGCGCGGCGGGAGGGGTCGTCCGGTCGCCGCCGATCCGATTCTTTTACCGCGGTTCCGGACGGACGACCGGGTATGGACCTTCGCGACGTCTCGCGCCGGGTGGGGATCGCCGCCGCCGTCGCCACCGTGCTCGTGCTCGGAGCCCCGTACGCGATCATCTCGGGACCGGAGTACGCGACACAGCTCGCCGACTACTACGCGTCCGGGGTCGTCGGCGCCGCCGGAATCGCGCTGTTCGCGCTGCTGAGCGCGGTCGTCGTCGCCTCCGTCGAGCGGGGGAACCTCGACCCCGGAACGCTCGCCGGCGTCGCGGTCGTGCTCGGTATCGCGACGGCCCTGAGCGCGGCGGGCTGGGCGGCGGCGATCGAGCCGAGCCCCGTGTTCCGCGACAACCTCTGGCTGGTGTGGCACCCGCGCGTCGTCGTGGCGCTGTCCGCCCTCGTGCCGCTCTCCGCCGGGGTGTACGCCCGCGAGCTGTTGACGTAGGGTGCGAGTCGACGAACGAAAGGCCCTTATGCCGCACCCGAGTATCGTCGAACGGACTAGGTCGGGCGGTTAGGCCCCGCTCGTCACCCGCGAGGTAGTCTTCAGCGGGGACCGAACAGCGGGCGCGTCCGGTCAGACCGGCGCGGGCCCCGAGAGCCAACGTGGAAGCCTCGTCCGCCGGGGACAGCGGTCCGTGGCGCCCGCTCGCAGGAGCGGTCCGTCGCGGTTCGTCGGCGACACCGGGTCAGGCGCGGAAGCGAGCAGCCCACCGCCGAACGCCCGTCGCTCGTCGGGTCGCGGGGTGGAGAAGGCAATCGGGATACCCCGTGCCGGAACGCCGGGCAACCCCGCCCGTCCGCCATTCATACGCGTTTTCGCTCGGTGAGCGACGGCCGTACGTACTCGATCGAGTTCGAGGGTTTTCCGACGTGTCGAGTGCTCGTTTATAAGTGGCTGACAGACCAGTGACGAACACCTCCGAAGCCCCAGCCGCTCATTTATAAACGGTTGCTGGTGGATCGACGGCAAACGCCTCCAAAGCCCCAGCCGCGAGGACTCGCGCGACTCGCTGCGCGCTTCGGTCGTTCACTCCGTTCGCTCCCTGCAGTGCTTGCATCGCCGTGCGTCGCCCTCGCGGCTGCCCCTTTGAGTCCCGCCCAGCACCGCCACCGCACCTCACGCCTCCCCAGCCTCGTCGGTGGTCCTCCGCTTCGCTCCGGACCACCGACTCCCTCGCGCCGTCGGCTCGCGCCCCTGCGGGCCGCTCGCCGGGGCGCGCCGGAGTCGGTTAGTGAAATTTCCGCTGTCCGCTTTTATAAGATGAGTCTACTCCGCCTCGCCGCTGTCCTTCCACGCGGAGAACCCGCCCTCGACGAGCGTCTCCGACTGGCGGTCGATGTACTCGCGCTGCGTGTCGAGGACGGCGGTCTCGAAGTCGTCGCCGTCGTCGAGGCGCGCGCGGACCCGGTCGCGCTTCCAGCTCGCCGGCGTCGTTCGGTTCGCGACGCGCCACCGGAGCGGCGCGAGCCACGAGGCCGCTTCCTCCTCGGGGCAGCCGGCGGTCCGGAGCCCGGCCTCGGCGTGGTCGAGGAGGTCGGTGTACACCGCGTCGGTGTCGGTCGTGACCTCGCCGTCGTGCCCGACCCACTCGATCTCGGCGTCGAGGCCGTCGGTGACGGCGGCGTAGAAGTTCTCGCGGGCGGTCTCCCAGTCGAGCCCGATGACCGGGTGATCGCGCTGCGGGAGCGACTGCATCAGCCCGGCGAACGCCGCCTGGAAGGCGATCGAGTCGCGGACGGTGGGCTGGGCCGCGATGGGCCGGAACTCGATCCGGGCGTTCGCGCTCGACCGGCTCGCCCCCTCGAAGACGGGGCGGACCCACCGCCAGTAGCTGCCGTGTTTCGTCCGGAACGTCGCGAACTGGTCGTCGAAGCGGTCGGTCCCCGCGGGCTCGGGCATCGGGATCAGCGTCTCGTCGCCGGCGATGCGGTCGACCGCGGTCTCGACGTCGCGGAACTCCCGCGGGAACCGGACCTTGTCCTCGTCGGTCCGCTCGTTGAGCACCGACTCGAACACGTGGATCCGGTTCTCGGCGGCGCCCTCCTCGAGGACGCGCTCGCCGTCCCAGTCGTCGTCGTACAGGTCCGGCGGGAAGAAGGGGGAGTTGACGCCGAGCGCGAGCAGGGGACCCGCGATCCGGAGCGCGTACCGGAAGTGCCGCGGGAGCGTCTCGGCGTGCGCGACCTGGTAGTGCGGCTGAATCGACGTGATGAGGCTCTCCGGCATCACGGTGTCGGCCGACAGCGTGACCCCCGGCGCGTCGACGGTCGTCTCGCGCGCCGCGTCGCCCGCGTTCGCCATGGCGTGGTACCGGACCGAGTCACTCATGTTGACCGCGACGGTGACCCCGTCGACATCGACGCTGTCGGTGAGGTACCCGCGGGCCGTCTCGCCGGCCGGGGGGATCGTCCAGATCCCGTCGGAGACGAGCCGCATCCCCTCGACGCCGGCAGTATTCTCGGCGGCCTCCAGCCGCGCCCGCACCTCCGCGAGCTGCGCCCGGAGCCCGTGGTCCGAGAGGGGCTGCGGGCTCGTCGACATCTCGGCGTTGTGGAGCCCGAGCTCCTTCTCGAACCCCATCAGCTCCAGGAGCCTGCGGGGGACGCGCATCAGCGCGTACTCGCCCGCGCGCGACTCCTCGCTCCACCGGCCGTCGGCGACCGCGTAGAACTCGTACTCGAAGCCGACGATCGACTGGTGGTTGTCGAAGGCGCCGTCGCGGAGCGCCTGTTTGACGACCTCCGCCTCCTCCTCGGCGCGCACGGCGAACTCGTCCGGGTCGACGGCGAGCGCCTCGCGAACGCCGTCCGCGAGGTCGGAGTCGGTTCCCATGCGACGGTCGACGGGTCGGGCCGGCAAAAAGGCCTACGGCCGATCGGCGGCGTGGGGACGGTCGGCACGACGGGAGAGGGAGGCGACGAGCGACCGGTGCCGGGCGGGGACCGGCGCGCTTTTGCCCGCCGATCGCCGACGCCGCGTATGGAGTTCGCCACGTTCGCCGCGCGGGCGGAGCGGCTGGCGGCCGAGCCGGGCGACATCGAGACGACGGTCCGGGTTGCCGATCTGCTCTCGGCGGCCGGGGATCGTGAAGACGGGGACGACGGCGACGACCTCGAGACGGTGACGCGGTTCCTCCTCGGCCGCGTCTACCCGGCACACGACAGCCGGACGCTCGACGTCGGGCCGGCGCTGTGCCGGGAGGCGATCGCCCGCGCCGCGGGCCCGAACGTGACCGCCGCCGACGTGGAGGAACGGCTCGCGTCGGCGGGCGAGATCGGCGCGGTCGCCGCCGGCTTCGAGTTCGGCGGCCAGCGCGGCCTCGCGGCCTTCGGCGACGGACGCGCCGCGCTCACCGTCGCCGAGCTGGACGCGGCGCTGCGTGAGCTGGCGGCCGCGTCGGGCGACGGCAGCGAGTCGCGCAAGCTCGATGCGCTGTTCGGGCTGTTCAACCGGTGCGAGCCCGCCGAGGCGAAGGTGCTCGCGCGCCTGGTGCTCGGCGAGATGCGGCTCGGCGTCGGCGAGGGCACCGTTCGGGACGCGATCGCCGAGGCGTTCCTCGCGGATCCGACGGGAAACCCGGACGACGCGGAATCGGCGTCCGAAGCCGACGACGGGGCGACCCTCCGCGCTGAGGACGAGGCGGTCGCGGCGGTCGAGCGCGCGCTCCAGGTGACGAACGACTACGGCCGCGTCGCGACCCTTGCGCGCGACGAGGGGCTCGCCGGGCTCCGCGCGGAGGGACTCGTCGTCGGACGCCCGGTGCAGGCGATGCTCGCGCAGGCGGGGACCGCGGCCGACGCGGTCGAGTCGTTCGGCGAGGTCGCCGTCGAGACGAAGTTCGACGGGGCGCGCGTGCAGGTCCACTACGTGCCGGGGGGCGACGGCGAGTTCGGCGGCGACGAGGAGCCCGACGGCGACGGCCTCGGCCCGAAGCTCTACTCGCGGAACATGGACGACGTGACCGACGCGCTGCCGGAGGTCGTCGAGTACGTCGCGGACCGCGTCGACGTCCCGGTCATCCTCGACGGCGAGGTCGTCGCGGTCGACGACGCCGGCGACCCGCTCCCGTTCCAGGAGGTGTTGCGGCGGTTCCGCCGGAAACACGACGTCGACCGGATGCGCGAGGAGGTGTCGCTCCGGCTACACGCCTTCGACTGCCTCCACGCCGACGGCGCGGACCTGCTCGACGAGCCGCTTCGGGTCCGACACGACCGGCTCCGCGGGGTCCTCCCCGACGCGGCCGCGACGCTGGAGATCGCGACGGACGCGGCGGGGATCGCGGCGGCGGAGGCGGCCGCGCTCGACGCGGGCCACGAGGGCGTCATGCTGAAGCACCCGGACGCCCCGTACACGCCGGGCGACCGCGGGAAGGAGTGGCTGAAGCGCAAGCCCGACGTGGAGACGCTCGACGCGGTCGTCGTCGGCGCGGAGTGGGGCGAGGGGCGGCGCGCCGAGCTGTTCGGGACGTTCCTGCTGGGGGTGCGGACGGACGAGGCCCGCGAGGAGTTCGTCGCGATCGGCAAGGTCGCGACCGGTCTCACGGACGAGGCGCTCGCCGATCTCACCGACCGGCTGGAGCCGCACGTCACGAGCGAGGAGGGGACGGAGATCGGGATCCGACCCGCGGTCGTCCTGGAGGTCGGCTACGAGGAGATTCAGACGTCGCCGACGTACTCGTCGGGGTACGCGCTGCGGTTCCCCCGGTTCGTCGGCGTTCGCGAGGACAAGTCGGTCGCGGACGCCGACTCGCTGGAGCGGGTCGCGCGGCTCGCGGGCGACGCGGGCGAGCGCCCCTCGACGTAAGCGTGGGACCTGAGCCGAGGCCACCCGTCGCGGCGGACCCGTTCGAACCCCCATAGCCACCCTCAAGGCGCCGGCGACCGGAAGGGAAGCCATGACGGTCCATTACGACGGCTTCGCGGTGGAGTGGCTCGGCTACGCGACGGCGCGGCTGGAACCGGCGAGCGGCCCCGTCGCCTACACCGACCCCGGGCGGTACGGGGTCCTCGACGACTACTGGGCGCGCGACGGCGACCTCGTGGTGGTCACCCACGATCACCACTACGACCCCGAGGGGATCCGGTCGGTCGCGAGCGA